>LNEQ01000085.1 GCA_001464995.1 Actinobacteria bacterium Ga0077541 | reverse complement strand
CGAAGGGGAGCCGGTGCCCACCAGTTCCACCGGCCGAACATGGCCATCAGCGAGGGGACCAGGAGCGCCCGGATGATCGTCGCGTCGATCAGGACCGCGACCGCCGTGCCCACGCCGAGCTCCTTGATCAGGGTGATCTGGGAGGTCGCGAAGGCGCCGATCGCGATCGCGAACAGCAGGGCCGCGGCGGTGACGATGCGGCCGGTGCGCTGCAGGCCGATGGCCACCGCGTCGGTCGTGTCGGCGCCGCCGTCGTGCGCCTCCTTGATGCGGGACAGCAGGAAGACCGCGTAGTCGGTGGACAGGCCGAACGCCAGGGCGCCCAGCAGGATCGGCTGGGTCAGGTCGAGGGCCCCGACGCTGTCGTACTGCAGCAGCCCCTCGAGGCGCCCGTCCTGGAAGATCCAGACCAGGATGCCGAGCGTGGCGCCGAGGGTGAGCAGGTTCATGATCACGGCCTTGACCGGCAGGATCACCGAGCCGGTCATGACGAACAGGGCGACGATCGTCGTGGCCGCGACGATCAGGATGGCCCAGGGCAGGTGCGCCGCGAGGCTGTCCTTCTGGTCCACGAAGCTCGCGGCCAGGCCGCCCACCAGGGTGGGGAACGGGACGGGGGTGTCCCGGATGTCGGCCACCAGCGCCTGGGCGGTGTCGGAGAGGCCGCCCTCGGCGGCGAAGACGTCGATGCGCCAGGTGTCGGGGCCCACGACGGCCGGCTCGGTGACGGCGACGACGCCGGAGAGCGCCCTCAGGTCGTCGGCGTAGGCGCCCAGCGCGGCGGCCGCCTCGGGGGTGTCGGGGGCCGCGATCGCCAGGAAGTTCGGCTGGCTGCGGTCCTCGGGGAACTCGTCCGCGATCGTGTCGGAGACCTGGCGGGCGCTCGCGCTGGTCGGCAGCACGCTCGCATCGACCGAGGTGAAGTTGATGCCGAAGGCCGGCAGGGCGACGACCACCAGGACGATCGCCGTGACCGCCGCGACGGGGCCGGGGCGGCGCATGACGGCGCGCGAGAGCCGGTACCAGAATCCCGAGGTCATGGCCTGGTCGGCCTCCTCGCTGCGCCGGCGCCACGACGCGGGGGCCAGCGAGTTGATGCGGTGCCCGAGCAGCAGGATGACCGCCGGGAGCACCACGAGGGCGACCACGCCGGCGATGGCGGCGACCAGGACGCCCGCGATCCCCATGGAGAACAGGAAGCGCTGCGGGAAGATCATCAGCCCGGCCAGCGCGGCGGCCACCGTGACGGCGCTGAAGAGCACGCTCTTGCCCGCCGTGTGCAGCGTGTGGGTCATCGCCGCCAGGCCGGGTCCGCGGGCGGCCATCTCCTCCCGGTAGCGGGAGATGATGAGCAGGCTGTAGTCGATGGCGAGGCCGAGGCTGAGGCCGATGGCCAGGTTGAGGGCGTAGACCGACAGCGTGATGACCTCGTTGAAGAGGCCGATCGTCAGGAACGCGCCGAAGATCACCACGGCGCCCATGAGCGAGGGCAGCAGGGCCGCGATCACGCCGCGGAAGACCCACAGGGAGAGCAGGAAGATCAGCGGGAAGGCGATCATCTCGGCCCGCGCGAGGTCCTGCCCGATGATCGTGCCGACCTCCTCGCCGACGACGACCGCGCCGCCCAGGGTGACGCCGGGCTGGTCCTCGAGCGCGTCGCGGATCCGGACGGCGGCGTCCTCGGCCGCGTCGTCGCTGACCGGTGCGAGGAAGGCGGCGATGTACGACTTGGTCCCGTCCGTGGAGATCAGCGAGTCGCCCCCACCGGTGAAGGCGGTGACGACCTGGGCGACGTCGGGATCGGCGGCCACGGTGGCCGCGGCGCGCTCGACCTGGGCGCGGCCCGCGCCGGTGCGCACGTCCGTCCCGGCGTCGACGAGCGCGATGATGCCCGGGTTGGGGTTGACGCCCGAGGCGGTCTGGAGGCTGTCGCGGGCGGCGACGAACTCGGCGTCCGGGTCCTCGAACCCGGCGCTCGTGAGGTTGCCGGTGAGAGGTCCACCGATCACGACCGCGACCACCAGGAAGGCGACGGCGAGACCGACGACGCGCCACGGGCGGCGCGCGAGCAGTGCGGCGAGACGGGTCATGCGTTCGGATCCTCCTCGGAAGCGGGCGGCGCCTCGACCCGGACGATCTCCAGGCCGAGGTTGTCGAGCGTGGCGAGCACCTCGCCGAGCGAGTGGACGCCGGCGGCATCGGCGCCGAGCACGGTGTGGCCGTCGGCGACATCGTGCCGCACGAGCGGGAGTCCCTCGCAGAAGCGGTCGCTGAGCGCCCCTCTGACGGTGATGATCCCTGCATCCTCTCGTTCGGTGGTGCGATGGGAGGATGCTCGCCGCCACCGGGGTGACCCGTCATCACCCCCCGACACGTTTCACCCGGGGTGAAACGGCGCCAGGCCCCGGCGGCTCCCGGCGAGAGCTGGACTTTCGGCCGGGGGCGCCCGCGGGGGTCGCCGCTACCCTGGATCGCGCGTGAGCGACTGGATCATCGACGTGATCGACGCCGCCGGGTACACGGGCCTCGCCGCCCTCATGTTCCTGGAGTGCGTCTTCCCCCCCATCCCCAGCGAGGCGATCCTGCCGTTCGTCGGCTTCGCCGTGGCCGAGGGCACGCTGTCGTTCCCCCTGGTGATCCTGGCCGCCACGGCCGGGTCGCTGGCGGGCAACCTCCTCCTCTACATCGCGGCCCGCCGGGGAGGCATCGCGCTGCTGCAGCGCCACGGAGCGCCTGCTCCTGCTGGAGCGGTGGTTCGACCGCTGGGGATCGGCGACGGTCCTGGCCTGCCGCGCGATCCCCCTGGTGCGCAGCACGGTGTCGCTACCGGCGGGCCTCGCCCGCTACTCGCTTCCGAAGTTCCTCGTGCTGACCACGCTCGGCAGCGCGATCTGGAACACCACCCTGATCAGCATCGGCTGGGCGCTCGACGACCAGTGGCGCGCGGTGGAGGAGAGGATGAGCGGGGTGAGCTACGTCGTCCTGGCGGTGCTGGTTGTCGGGACGGTCGTGCTGGCGCTGGTCGCGCGGCGGCGCTCGCGCCGCGCCGCGCCCACCTCCCCTTAGCGGGCAGGCCGGGGCTCAGAGCGGCGCAGCCGAGCGCAGCCTCACCCCGAGGTGCTCACGCAGCACCAGCCCGATCAGGCGCTCCGCCCCGACGGCGCTCTCGCGCGGCACCGCCTCGGCGGCCTCGGCCAGGGGGCGGCCCACCAGCTGCGCGAGTGCCGCGAGCGCACCGGGCTCGACCGGCTCGGCGCCCGCGCCGCACCCGTCGCACACCGCGCCGCCGGACGCCGCCGAGAAGGCCGGCAGCGGCGGGCCGGCGCCGCAGCGGGCGCA
>LNEQ01000084.1 GCA_001464995.1 Actinobacteria bacterium Ga0077541 | reverse complement strand
GCGGCGGCCCTGCCGGTGCGCAGCGTGCCCGCCGCGATGGTCGTCGGCGCCGACGGACGGCTGCGCGTGGCCCGGGCCGGGCGCCTCGGATCACCCGAGCTCGACCAGGTGCTCGCCGCCCTCTGAGTTTCCGGCGGTTCCGCCCTGCCTGAAGGGGCGCGCGGGCCCTCGCCCGTGCCGGGGGCCATGGGTCTATACTCCACCGCCCCCGGCACGCCCGGTGCCCCGGTCCGTGCCCGGAACCATCACCCTTACAAGGACAACCACCCTAATGACGACTGACCAGCCCGACCTCGCCACGCCCGACGTGGAGGCCGCCGCGCCCGCCGCCCCCGTGGCCGAGATCGACCTCGACGCACCGGTGATCGACCTCGACTTCGACACACCCGTCCGCACCCTCGACGGCCCCGAGTACATCGAGGTCGACGGCGAGATGGTGCCGAACTACGACGGGACGCTGCCCCTCTTCTCGGAGGGCGACGTCGTCAGCGGGAGGGTCGTCCGCATCGACAAGGACGAGGTCCTGGTCGACATCGGCTACAAGAGCGAGGGCGTCATCCCGCTCCCCGAGCTCTCGATCCGCAAGAGCGTCAAGCCGGAGGACGAGGTCCAGCTGGGCGAGTGGGTCGACGCGCTGGTGATGCAGAAGGAGGATCCGGACGGCCGTCTGATCCTCTCCAAGAAGCGCGCCCGCTTCGAGAAGGCCTGGAAGCGCATCGAGGCCGCCGCCGCCGCCGGCGAGCACGTCGAGGGCACCGTGATCGAGGTCGTCAAGGGCGGCCTGATCCTCGACCTCGGGGTCCGCGGCTTCCTGCCCGCCTCGCTGGTCGACATCCGCCGCGTGCAGGACCTCGACGAGTTCCTCGGCCGCAAGCTCGAGTGCAAGGTCATCGAGCTCAACCGCAACCGCAACAACGTGGTGCTCTCCCGGCGCGCGGTGCTGGAGGACGAGCGGCGCGAGGTGCGCCAGAAGATCCTCGACGACCTGCAGCCCGGCCAGGTGGTGGAGGGCGTCATCTCCAACATCGTCGAGTTCGGCGCCTTCGTGGACCTCGACGGCATCGACGGCCTGATCCACATCTCCGAGCTCTCCTGGAGCCACGTCAACCACCCCTCCGAGGTCCTGGCCATCGGGGAGAAGGTCAACGTGAAGGTGCTCGACATCGACCGCGACCGCCAGCGGATCTCCCTGGGCCTCAAGCAGACCCAGGCCGACCCGTGGCAGAGCGTCATCGAGAGCTACCAGGTGAACGACGTCGTCGAGGGTCGCGTGACCAAGGTGGTCACCTTCGGCGCCTTCGTCGAGATCCACGCCGGCGTGGAGGGCCTGGTGCACATCTCCGAGCTCGCCGCCCACCACGTGGAGAACCCGCGCGAGGTCGTCAACCAGGGCGACCTGCTGGCGGTCCGGGTGATCGAGATCGACGCCGACCGGCGCCGGCTCTCGCTGAGCCTCAAGCGCGTGGCCGACAGCGACGAGATCCAGCACCACCTGCCCGACGACATCCGCGCTGCGGCCGTCGCCGACGCTGAGGCGAACGCCGGCAACGTGTACGTCCCGGAGGGCCAGGCCTACGAGCCCGCCGAGGGTGAGGAGGGCGGGGAGTACGCCGAGGGTGAGGAGTACGCCGAGGGCGTCGCGTCCGACGAGCCCGAGGCCGATGCCCCCGTCGCCGAGGAGCCGGTGGCCGAGGAGGCCCCCGCCGAGGAGCCGGTGGCCGAGGAGGCCCCTGCCGAGGAGGCCCCCGCCGAGGAGGCCCCCGAGGCCGAGGAGCCCGCGGCCGAGGCCGCGCCCGAGGCCGACGAGGCTCCCGAGGACGACGGCACCGCCGAGGCCTGACCCGGCAGGGGGGCGCCGCCCGGCGCCCCCCTGCCTCGGTCTCACCGGCGGCATCGGCGCCGGCAAGTCGGAGGCGCTGGCCGCCTTCGCGCGCTGCGGCGCCGCGACGCTCTCGAGCGACGCGGTCGTCCATCTGATCTACGCCGAGCCCGAGGTGGTCGCGGCGGTCCGCGGCCGGTTCGGCGACGGCGTGCTCGATGCCCGCGGCGCGGTCGACCGCGCCCTGCTCGGTCCCCGGGCGTTCGCCGAGGAGGGGGGGCTCGGCTTCCTGGAGGGTCTCATCCACGGACGCGTCGGTGAGCGCCGCCGGCAGTGGATCGCCGAGCAGGCCGCCGCCACGTCGCCGCCGGCGCTCCTGGTCTGCGAGGTGCCGCTGTTGTTCGAGGCGGGCCTGCAGGCCGAGTTCGATGCGGTGATCGTGGTCACGGCCTCCGAGCCGGTGCGCCGCGCGCGCGTGGAGGCCCGCGGCCAGGACTTCGGCCAGCGCAGCGCGCGCCAGACGCCGGAGGCCGAGAAGGTCGCCCGCGCCGACCGCGCCTACGTCAACGACGGCGGCGTGGCGGAGCTGCGCGCGTGGATCGCCGACCGGTACGCCGAGTACGCTGGACGGTCATGTCAGGAGCCTCCCGATGACGCGTGAGGGGTCGTCCGGCGGGCGGGGCGCCGTCGCCGACCGTCCCTCCGGGCGCGCCCCCGCGCCCCCCGGCGGACGCACGCGGCACCGCCGCGGCCGGCGCGCCGCGGTGCTCCTCGTCCTGGCCCTGGTCGGGGTCGTGGCGGGCGGCGCCTGGTTCCAGGTGCACCAGGCCATGCCCTCGTGGTACGCGCGGCTCTGGTATCCGCTCGACTACGAGGAGGCGATCCGGGCCGAGGCGGCGCGCAACGACCTCGACCCGGCCCTCATCGCGGCCGTCATCAACACCGAGAGCGGCTTCGTGGCCGATTCGCGCTCGAGCCAGCGGGCGGTCGGCCTGATGCAGGTGCTCCCCGAGACGGCGCGGTACATCGCGGAGGGCCCCGACCGCCCCAGCCCGCCTCCGGACCGCCTGGAGGACCCCGAGGTCAACATCGCCTACGGGTCACGCTATCTGCGCTACCTGATCGACCGCTACGGGACCGCCCCCCTGGCTCTCGCCGCGTACAACGGGGGGGAGACGAACCTGGCCGAGTGGCTCGACCTCGCGCGCCGGCGCGGGGAGGTTCTCCGGATCCCCGAGGACATCCCCTTCAGCGAGACGCGCGAGTTCGTCGCGCGGGTGCTGGAGGCGGTGCCCATCTACCGTCGCGCCTACGGCGACCGCCTGTTCGTCACCTCACTCGAGGGCCCCGGGGCCGGCGGGTGATCGACCCCCGGGGCTAGTTCAGGCCGCGCTCGATGAGCTCGATGCGGTAACCGTCGGGGTCCCGGACGAAGCAGATCCGCGAGCCGCCCGGATAGGCGGCGTACGGCTCCTTCTCGGGGTGGATGCCCTTCTCGGCGAGCGCCGCGAGCTCGGCGTCCATGTCGGCGAGGGTGAGCGCGATGTGGCCGTAGGCCTCGCCCTGCTCGTAGGGCTCGGTGCGTCCGTCGTTGACCGTCAGCTCCAGCCGGTCGCCGTCGCCCGGCAGGCCCATGAAGATGATCGTCGCCGTGTCATTGCCCACCCGCTTGCGGCCGCGGTCCTCGAAGCCGAGGGCCGAGTAGAAGTCCATCGAGCGCTTCTCGTCGAGCACTCGGATCATGGTGTGGATCAGCTCGATGGGCATGTGCGGCCTCCGTCGGTCGGGTGCGTGGGGCTCGGTGGGACACTACCGCCGGGGGCCCCGCCGAGCCCTGTCCGGCGCATGCCCGACGCGCGGAGCGCGGAGCGTGTACAGATCACCCTCGACGGTCGTGATCGGCGACCCCGACCATGGAGGAACAATGGCGAACCTGAGTGATCGCGAGCGGGGCGTCCTGCAGAAGCAGGCCTTCGTGCACCTGTCGACCCTCGGCCCCGACGGATCGCCCCACGGGAGCGTCGTCTGGGTGGACGTCGAGGGGGACGACATCCTCATCAACACCGCCGAGGGCCGCTCCAAGGTGGAGCACGTGCGCGACGACCCGCGGGTCTCGGTGTCGGTCGCCGACCCCGACAACCCCTACGACTCGGTCTCGGTGAGCGGCGTCGTGGAGGAGATCACCCACGAGGGCGCCGACGCCCACATCGACAAGATGGCCGGCAAGTACCTCGGCCAGGACACGTACCCCTTCCGCGCCCCGGACGAGGTCCGCGTCCTCCTGAGGATCCGCCCCACGGCGGTCAAGTCGCTCTTCATGTCCGACTTCATGGACTGAGAGACCCCGGAATGGGGGCAGCCGGCGGCGCCTGAACGGCGCCGCCGGCTGAGGTGCGAGGCCCCGAGTCCCGGTCTCGGGGCCCTGCGTGGTGTGAGGACGTCTCCCGTGTTGCCCTCACCTCACGACGTGGAAGATAGGCGGCGCCCCCGTGGCCCCACTTTGGCCCTGGCACCCAAGAATGGGGGTGGGGCTTTGGCCCGCCGGGCGGGGGACGGGGCGGCCGCGTGCGGCGCTACTCTCCCACGATGGCGACGACGCCCTTCCAGATCAGCCAGGCGTATCAGCCGACCGGCGACCAGCCCCAAGCCATCGCCGAGCTCAGCGCCGGCCTGGCGCGCGGCGACCGCTTCCAGACACTCCTCGGGGTCACCGGCTCGGGCAAGACCTTCACGATGGCGCAGGTGATCGCGAAGTCCGCGCGCCCCGCGCTGGTGATCGCCCACAACAAGACCCTGGCCGCCCAGCTCTGCAACGAGTTCCGCGAGCTGCTGCCCGAGGCGGCCGTCGAGTACTTCGTGAGCTACTACGACTACTACCAGCCCGAGGCCTACATCGCGGCCACGGACACCTACATCGAGAAGGACTCGTCGATCAACGACGAGATCGACCGGCTGCGCCACGCGGCCACGGCCGCCCTGCTGGCGCGACGCGACGTCGTGATCGTCGCGTCGGTGAGCTGCATCTACGGCCTCGGATCGGCGGAGGTCTACCGCGACCGCGTCCTGACCCTGACGGTGGGGGAGGAGACCCCCCGCGAGAAGATCTTCCGGCGCCTCGTGGAGACGCAGTACCAGCGCAACGACACGGTGCTCGAGCGCGGCCGCTTCCGCGTGCGGGGCGACACCCTCGAGGTGCAGCCGGCCGACGCCGAGACCGCGTACCGCATCTCGATGTTCGGCGACGAGGTGGAGAGCATCACCGAGTACGACCCGCTCACGGGGGAGGTGTACGGCGACCTCAAGCACCTCGCGATCTACCCGGCGACCCACTACATCACGCCGCCGGAGACGATCGACCGGGCGATCCGGGAGATCCGGGCCGAGCTCGAGGACCAGCTGCGGGGATTCGAGGCCGCGGGCAAGCTCGTCGAGGCACACCGCCTGCGCCAGCGCACCGAGTACGACATGGAGATGATCCGCGAGCTCGGCTTCTGCTCGGGCATCGAGAACTACTCGCGGATCCTCGACGGGCGCTCCCCGGGGGAGCCGCCGCATACGCTGCTCGACTTCTTCCCCGACGACTTCCTCTGCTTCATCGACGAGTCGCACAACACGATGGGACAGCTGCGCGGCATGTACGAGGGCGACCGCTCGCGCAAGCTCGCGCTCATCGACGCCGGCTTCCGGCTGCCCTCCGCCCTCGACAACCGCCCGCTCCAGCTGCCCGAGTTCCTCGAGAGGGTCGGCCAGCTGATCTTCGTCTCGGCCACCCCGGGCGACTTCGAGCGGCGCTCGTCGGAGAACGTGGTCGAGCAGATCATCCGGCCGACCGGACTCGTCGATCCGGAGGTCGACGTCCGGCCGACGACGAACCAGATCGACGACCTCCTCGGCGAGATCCGCGACCGGGCCGACCGCGGCGAGCGCGCGCTGGTCACCACGCTCACCAAGAAGATGGCCGAGGACCTGACCGAGTACCTCACCGAGGCGGGGATCCGCGCCCGCTACCTGCACTCGGAGATCGACACCCTCGAGCGGATCCGCATCGTGCGCGCTCTGCGGCTCGGCGAGTTCGACGTGCTGGTCGGCGTCAACCTCCTGCGCGAGGGTCTCGACCTCCCAGAGGTCACGCTCGTCGCGATCCTCGACGCGGACAAGGAGGGCTTCCTGCGTGGGACGACCTCCCTGATCCAGACGATCGGCCGCGCCGCGCGCAACAGCGAGGGCCGCGTGGTGATGTACGCCGACCGCGAGACCGACGCGATGCGGACCGCGATCGGCGAGACCAACCGCCGCCGCGAGATCCAGATCGCCCACAACACCGAGCACGGCATCGTGCCCGCCTCGATCGTGAAGGGCGTCAGCGACATCGTGGCGCTGCTCGGCCTCACCGACGAGGCGTCGGCGCCCCGGCGGCCGCGGCGCGGAGAGGTGGACGCCCTGGCCGACGTCGACCTCGACGAGCTGGAGCGCATGATCATCGAGCGCGAGCAGGAGATGTTCGTGGCGGCCGAGGACCTGCGCTTCGAGCTCGCCGCCCGGCTGCGCGATGAGATCGCCGATCTGCGGCGCGAGCAGCTCGAGCGCACCGAGGCGGGGGAGGAGCCCGGCGCGGACCCGGGCGGCGCTCAGCCGTCGCGGGCCGCACGCGGCGCCCCGGTGCCGCGCAAGTCGGCCCGGCGGGCCGCGGGAGCGCGCCGGCGGTGATCGACCCCCGCGATGAGGAGACCGTCTTCCGGTCGCTCGCGGCCCCCGGCCTCGAGGAGGACGACCTCTTCATCGCGCTGAACGGACTCCCGGTCCCCGGCCCCTTCTGGGGCGACGGGTGGCCGGCCCAGCCGCGCACCGAGGGCCCCTGGGATGAGGCCGTCGAACGCCGCCGCAGGCACGAGGAGCTGCTCGAGAAGTGGCGGGAGGGCTCGGGCCCCCGTCCCCCGGACGAGCCCGCCTAGCCCTCGGGCGGAGGTCCCCAGTCCATCGCCGGGGTGTCGCTGACCTGCGAGCCCGGCACCCAGGCCACCTCCCAGATCACCCCGTCGGGGCTGCAGTAGTGACCCGACCGGCCGCCCCACCCACGATCGACGGGCTCGTTGACGATCGTGGCCCCCGCCCGGCGGGCGGTGTCGATGGCGGCATCGACCTCCTCGCGCGTCTCCACGTTGATCCCGATCGACGTGCGCGGCACAGGATGCCCGGCCGCGCGCATCGGCGCGCCGACCTCGGCCTCGGCCTCGCGGGCGGTCCACAGGAAGAGCGTGGCGCCCCCGAGGACGAAGATCGCGTAATCGTCGGCCGGAGGGCCCTGCGCCTCCCAGCCGAGGCTCTCGTAGAAGGCCCGCTGGCCGGGGACGTCGTCGGTGATCAGCGTGAGCACGGTGAGGCGCGGGGGGATCATGCGGGCTCCCTGGGGTCGGTGACCCCGGCAGCATCCCGGAGCGCACGAGCCCGTGTCACGCCCGTGCGTCCCGCGGCGCCCGGAAGGGCTACCAGGCGTCCCAGTGGACGAAGCTCTCCAGCGGCTCGCGCGGCCCGGCCTTGTAGTCGGTCCCGATGGAGTGGGCCAGGGGGATGAGCGCGACCTGGCTGATCTCCTCGTAGGGGATGCCGAGGATCTCGGCCGCCTCGCGCTCGTGGAAGAGGTGGATCGTCGTCCAGGCGCTCGCCAGGCCGCGGGCGCGCGCGGCGAGCATGAAGCTCCACACGGCCGGCAGCACCGACCCGAACGCCGACGCCTGGGCGATCAGCGGGCGGTCTTCGGTGCGGCCGGGGTGGCACGGGACCACGTGCACGGGGACCTCGGCCAGGTGGTCGGCCAGGTACTTGGCCGAGCTGCCGATCTTGCGCTGCAGGGTGCGCTTGGACGGGTCGCCGGTCGGCCTCGGGGGCCCGCCGAGGATGCCCTCGTCGAGGTAGCGGTCCCACCCCTTGCGGTAGACGTCGGCGAGCGCCCGGCGCCGCTGCGCGTCGGTGACGACCACGAAGCTCGCCCCCTGGCGGTTGCCTCCGCTCGGCGCCTGCTGGGCGAGCTCCAGGCACTCGACGATCAGCTCGCGCTCCACCGGCCGCGTCAGGTCGAGCCGCTTGCGGACGCTGCGGGTGGTGGAGAGGAGTTCGTCGGAGGTCAGGTCGAGCATCCGACGCATGATGTCACCACGGCAGCGGCGCCGCCGCCCATCGGGCGACGGGCCGCGCGATCAGACGATGGGCTCGCGGCGGCGGCGGCGGAGCCGGCGTGCCGTGGCTCCCCGCAACCGGGGCAGGGTGACCGCGTAGACGGTCGCCGCGGCGGCCTCCGCGCCCGAGCGGATGCGCCGGCCGCTCGGCAGGGAGGGGGCGCGCAGGCGGCGGCGGGCGGTGGCCTCCACGGGGGCCTCGATCACGGGCGGCGCGACGCCGGCCGTGACGGCCTCGATCGGGACCGCCTCCACCGGGACCGCCTCCACCGGGACCGCGTCGCGGCTGCGGGGGAGCGCGTCGGCCCGCGCGGGCAGGCGCCGGGCGCCGCCCGTCAGCCCGGCCAGGATCGCCTCGATCTCCCCGCGGTCGATCTGCTCGCGCTCGAGGAGGGCGGTGCCGAGGGCGGCGAGCTCGTCGCGGTGGTCGGTGAGCAGGGCGACGGCGTCGGCATAGGCCGAGTCGACCATCCGGTTGATCTCCTCGTCGATCAGGCGGCGGGTCTCGCCGGAGACCGCGATCTGGTGCGGGCCCGAGGAGGTGATGATCTGCCCGACGCGTGGCGAGAAGCCGAGCTTCTCCACCGCGTCGCGCGCCATCTTGTTGACCTGCTCCAGGTCGTTCGCGGCGCCGGAGGAGATCTCGCCGAAGCCGATCTGCTCGGCTGCGCGGCCGGCCATGGCGACCACCATGCGCTCGTGCAGGTGCTGCTGCGAGGTGAGCGCACGGTCCTGGCTGCCGTAGAGGGCGAGCCCGCCGGCGTCACCGCGGGCGAGGATGGTGACGCGCTGGGCCTTCTGGTGGGTGGGGCAGAGCTCGGCGGCGAGGCAGTGGCCCGCCTCGTGCCACGCGATGACCTCGAGCTCCCCCTCGGCGATGCGGCGATCGGCCTTCTGGGGGCCGGCGACGGCGCGCAGCAGGCCCTCGTCCAGATCGCCCCCGGTGATCACCTCGCGTCCGTCGCGGGCGGCCATGATGGCGGCCTCGTTGACGATGTTGGCCAGGTCGGCCCCGGCGAACCCGGCGGTGACGCGGGCGAGTGCCGCGAGCGAGGCCGGCTCGGCGATGGGCATGTCCTTCGAGTGGAGCTGGAGGATCGAGAGCCGGCCGGTCTCGGCGGGCAGGCCCACCTGGACGCGGCGGTCGAAGCGGCCCGGCCGCAGCAGGGCGGCGTCGAGCATGTCCAGGCGGTTGGTCGCCGCGATGACCACCACGCGGTCGCGGTTGCCGAAGCCGTCGAGCTCCACGAGGAGCTGGTTCAGCGTGCCCTCGCGCTCGGAGTCGGCGCCCGACATCCCGGCCCCGCGGGCGCGGCCGATCGCGTCGATCTCGTCGAAGAAGATGATCGCCCCGGTCTCGCTCTTGCGGGCGATGGCGAAGAGGTCGCGGACGCGCGACGCGCCGACGCCGACGAAGGTGTCGACGAAGTCCGAGCCCGAGAGCGCGAAGAAGGGGACGCCCGACTCGCCGGCGACGGCCTTGGCGAGGAGCGTCTTGCCGGTTCCCGGAGGGCCGTGGAGGATGACGCCGCGCGGCATGCGCGCGCCCACCTTCTCGAAGCGCTCGGGCTCGCTGAGGAACACCACGACCTCGCGCAGCTCCTCGACGGCCTCGTCGCACCCGGCGACGTCGCCGAAGCGCGCCGACGGGGGCTCGACCTGGGCGTTCTTGCGGATCTTGCCGTGGCCCGCGGCACCGGACCGCCCGCCGCCGGAGCGGCCGCCCGGGCTCCACCGGCGGATCGCCGCGATCCCTCCGATGATGATGACGGCCATGATGGCGACGCCCAGGGGTATCAGCAGGTAGCGCGTCAGGCCGCTCATGCCACCGGCCGAGGGCTCGGCAGCCGCCGGGCCGAGCACGGCGACGCCGTCCTCGCGCAGGTGGGTGGCCAGATCGAACGCGCCGGGCAGGCCCGTCTCGGCGCCCTCGGCGGGCGGGGTCGTGGCGGCGAAGTCGCGCCCGGCCTGCGGGCGCGGGATCTCCGAGGCGATGACCTTGCCCTCCCCGTCGATCGCGGCGACCCAGTAGCTCGAGGTGTCGACCACGGCCGCGTTCAGGTTCCGGGCGTCGGCGGCGCCCACCAGCTCGCGGTAGGGGACGACGGCCGGGCTCTCCACGCCGCCGAGCGGCGACACCACGTTCTCGGGCACCTGGGGCGCCGGATCGGCGGCCGTGGCGGCGGTGGCCCCGCCGAGCAGCGCCGCCACGGCGACGAGCACGAGCAGGAGGACGCGGCGGGGACGGGAGGGGCGGCTGGGCTGTGGCACCGGCGGGTCCTCGGGGTCGTCGTCGGTGGGATCGCCACGACGATTCGTCGGCCAGGGGCGTTCGGATCACGCTATCGGCGGTGTACTCACCCGCCTCAAGCGCAGGGGCGTCCACCAGATGTGCCGTTGAGGTGATAGCAGGACCGGCTCTCGGGGTGGGGGTACCCGGTTGGCCCGGCGGGCACGCCGGGACCGTGTCTACACTGGCCCGATGCCCTCCGGACGCCCCACGCCCGCCAACATCATCCGCGTCGTCGGGGCCCGCGAGCACAACCTGCGCGACGTCTCGATCGACATCCCGCGCGACGACCTCGTCGTCATCACCGGTCTGTCGGGCAGCGGCAAGTCGAGCCTGGCCTTCGACACGCTCTACGCCGAGGGCCAGCGGCGCTACGTCGAGAGCCTCTCGGCCTACGCGCGGCAGTTCCTCGGCCAGATGGACAAGCCCGACGTCGACCACATCGAGGGGCTGTCCCCGGCCATCTCGATCGACCAGAAGACCACGAGCCGCAACCCGCGCTCGACCGTCGCGACGGTCACCGAGATCTACGACTACCTGCGCCTGCTGTTCGCGCGCATCGGCGAGCCCCACTGCCCGATCTGCGGCCGCCCCATCGCCGGGCAGAGCGTCGAGCAGATCACCGACCAGGTGCTCGCGCTGCCCGAGGGCACCCGCTTCCTCGTGCTCGCCCCGCTCGTGCGCGGCCGCAAGGGCGAGCACCGGGACGTGCTCGAGCAGATCCGCGCCGAGGGCTTCACGCGCGTGGCGGTGGACGGGACCGCCTACACGCTCGACGAGGTGCCGCCCCTCGACAAGAAGTTCAACCACACCATCGAGGTCGTGGTCGACCGGCTCGTCATGAACGGCGACCTGCGCCGCCGCCTCAGCGACAGCCTCGAGACCGCCACCCGGATGGCCGACGGGCTGGTGCGCATCGAGGAGGTGCCGCGCGACGGCTCGGAGCCGCGCTCGTGGACCTACTCCGAGAAGTTCGCGTGCCCCGAGCACGGGGCCTCGCTCCCCGAGCTGGCGCCGCGGACCTTCTCGTTCAACTCGCCGCACGGCGCGTGCCCCGCCTGCACCGGCCTCGGCTTCACGCCGGAGGTCGATCCGGAGCTGGTGGTCGACGGGGAGCGGTCGTTGTCGGAGGGGGCGATCCTGCCGTGGACCGACCGGACGACCGACTACTACGACCTCCTGCTCGGGGTCATCGCGACACAGCACGAGATCGACCTGGACACCCCCTGGAACGATCTGCCCCAGGCGCAGCGGACGCTGCTGCTCGACGGCCCCCGCCGCCGGGAGCGTGTGTTCCTGGGCGCCGGCCGGCGCAAGGGCGGCAGCTGGGGCTGGTTCGAGGGCGTCATCCCGCAGCTGCGCCGCCAGCACGCGACCTCGATGTCCCAGGCGGTCCGCGACAGCGTCGAGCAGTTCATGTCGCTGCGCCCGTGCACGGCGTGCGGCGGCGCCCGCCTCAAGCCCGAATCGCTCGCGGTCACCGTGGTCGGCCGCAACATCCACGAGGTCACGCTGCTGTCGGTCGAGGAGGCGCTGGCCTTCTTCACCGAGATCGAGCTGGGGGACACCCAGGCGTTCATCGGGGCGAGGATCATCCAGGAGATCCGCGAGCGCCTGCGCTTCCTCTACGACGTCGGCGTGGGATACCTCGACCTCGCCCGTGCGGCCGGCACCCTGTCGGGCGGCGAGGCCCAGCGCATCCGGCTCGCCACGCAGATCGGGTCGGGCCTGGTCGGCGTGCTCTACATCCTCGACGAGCCCTCGATCGGCCTCCACCAGCGCGACAACCGCAAGCTGATCGGGACGCTGGAGCGGCTGCGCGACCAGGGCAACACCGTGCTGGTGGTCGAGCACGACGAGGAGATGATCCGCAGCGCCGGCCATGTCATCGACATGGGGCCGGGCGCCGGGCAGCACGGCGGGCGAGTGGTCGCGCAGGGCAGCGTGGCCGACATCGAGGCCGAGGCCGCCTCGGCGACCGGCGCGTTCCTGTCGGGCCGCCGGGCGGTGGGCGTGCCGGCGGTGCGCCGCGAGGCCCGTGGCTGGCTGACGGTCCACGGGGCGCGCGAGAACAACCTGCGCGGCATCGACGCGCGCTTCCCCATCGGCGCGCTGACGTGCGTCACCGGGGTCTCGGGATCGGGCAAGAGCACCCTCGTCAACGAGGTACTGCTGAAGTCCCTCGCCGGCCGGCTCGGCCGCCGGCCCCGCCGGCCCGGGGCGCACGACCGCATCGAGGGACTCGATCACATCGACAAGGTCATCGACATCGACCAGTCGCCGATCGGGCGGACCCCGAGGAGCAACCCGGCCACCTACACCGGGCTCTTCGACCACATCCGCCAGCTCTTCTCGATGACCCAGGAGGCCCGCGCCCGGGGTTACTCGCCGGGGCGCTTCAGCTTCAACGTCAAGGGCGGCCGCTGCGAGGCCTGCAAGGGCGACGGCACCATCACGATCGAGATGCACTTCCTCCCCGACGTCCACGTGCCCTGCGAGGTCTGCGGGGGGCGCCGCTTCAACCGGGAGACGCTCTCGGTGCGGTACGGCGGGCGCACCATCGCCGAGATCCTCGACATGAGCGTGGAGGAGGGGGTCGAGGCCTTCGCCGCGGTCCCCAAGATCCACCGCCGCCTCCAGACGCTGCACGACGTCGGGCTCGACTACGTGCGCCTCGGCCAGCCGGCGACGACCCTCTCGGGCGGCGAGGCGCAGCGCGTGAAGCTGGCGACCGAGCTGTCGAAGGTGGCCACCGGCCGGACCCTCTACGTGCTCGACGAGCCGACCACCGGCCTCCACTTCGCCGACATCGAGAAGCTGCTCGAGGTGCTCCAGCGCCTGGTCGACCAGGGCAACACGGTCGTCGTGATCGAGCACAACCTCGACGTGATCAAGTGCGCCGACTGGGTGATCGACCTCGGCCCCGAGGGCGGCTCGGGCGGCGGGCGGCTGATCGCCTCCGGCCCCCCCGAGGAGATCGCCGCCACGGCGGGGTCCCACACCGGCGAGTACCTGCGCCCGGTGCTGCTGTCGGCGCCGGGCCTGGTCGCGGCCGGGGGCGCATGAGCGGGCGGCGGCGCGCCCGCGCGCAGTTCGGGGCGGAGACCGACGACGACGGCCGCTTCGTCCGCCAGGACAGCCGCTTCCGCGACGTCGTCACGGCCGACGGTTCGTCGGGGTTCCCCGCCGAGCCCGGCCGGTACCACCTCTACGTGTCGCTGGCGTGCCCCTGGGCGCACCGCACGATCATCGTGCGCCGTCTCAAGGGCCTCGAGGACGTCATCTCGATGTCGGTGGTCGACCCGGTCCGCGACGAGCGCGGCTGGGCCTTCCGCGAGGGGCGCGGCCACGGCGCCGACCCGGTCAACGGCTTCGACTTCCTGTCGGAGGCCTACCTGGCCTGCGACCCGTCGTTCTCGGGCCGCGTGACCGTGCCGGTGCTGTGGGACCGGCAGACCGGGCGGATCGTCAACAACGAGTCGGCCGAGATCCTGCGGATGCTCAACGCCGAGTTCGACGCGTGGGGTGACGCGGGCCTCGACCTCTATCCCGAGGACCTGCGCGAGGAGATCGACGCGGTCAACGACGGCGTGTACCGGGACGTCAACAACGGCGTCTACCGGGCCGGATTCGCGACGACGCAGGAGGCCTACGGCGAGGCCTTCGACGTGCTCTTCGCGGCCCTGGAGGGCCTCGACCGGCGCCTGAGCAGGCGGCGCTACCTGCTCGGCGAGCGAATCACCGAGGCCGACTGGCGGCTGTTCACCACGCTGATCCGCTTCGACGCCGTCTACGTCGGCCACTTCAAGTGCAATCTGCGGAGGATCTCCGACCACGCCGCGCTCTGGCCCTACCTGCGCGACCTCTACCAGGTGCCCGGCGTCGCGGAGACGGTCGACTTCGACCACATCAAGCGCCACTACTACGTGACGCACGACAGCATCAACCCGACCGGCATCGTCCCGAAGGGGCCCGCGCTCGATCTGCTCCAGCCGCACGGCCGCGCCTGACGCCGCGGCGTGCTGGCGGTCGTCCTCGGCCTGATCTCGGGCCTGTCGTGGGGCGTCGCCGACTTCCTCGGCGGCATCGCGAGCCGCCGGGCCGCCGTCCTCACGGTGGTCGCCCTCTCGCAGACCGTGGGCCTGACGCTCGCCCTGGTGGCGCTCGCCGTCCTGCGGCCCGCGGTGCCGCCCGCGTCCGAGATCGCCTTCGCCGCGAGCGCCGGCATCTGCGGTGTGATCGGCCTGGTGGCCTTCTACCGCGCGATGAGCGTCGGCAGCATCAGCCTGATCGCCCCGATCAGCGCGCTCGGCGCCCTGGTGCCCCTGTCGGTCGATCTGATCGCCGGCAGGACCCCCGGCCCGCTCCCGCTGCTGGGCATGCTGGTCGCCCTCGGCGGCGCCGCGCTGGCGGGCCGGGCCCCGGGTCCGGCGTCGCGCCGGGGGGTCGGCCTGGCGCTCGTCGCGGCGCTCGGGTTCGGCGCCTTCTTCGCCCTGTTGGCCGAGGGCGCCGAGTCGAGCGCGCTGTGGGGGCTCGCCGCGGCCCGCGGTGGCTCGGCGCCCCTGGCGGTCCTCGTCGCGGTGCTGGTGGCCGGCGGCGGGCTGGCGGCGATGTCGCGCCGCACCCTGCTGCTCGTGGTCGCCTCCGGCGCGCTCGATGCGGCCGCGAACCTGCTGTTCGCCGCCGGCAGCCAACGGGGGCTCGTGAGCGTCGTGGCGGTGCTGGGCTCCCTCTACCCGGTGGTGACCGTGGCCCTGGCCGCGTCGCTCCTCCACGAGCGCCTCGGCCGGCTTCAGGCGGTGGGCGCGGTGGTCGCCCTGGTGGGCGTCGCGATGATCGCCGCCGGCTGAGCCTGAGCCCCGCGACCGACGCCGGGAGAGGTCGGGCGGGGCTCGGCTAATCTGCCCGAGGGGCGGGTCCGCTCCGACGACGAGGAGTACACGTGGCCGAGGTGCACCCATTCCCCCGCAAGCCCGGCCCGCGCCGCCCCGGCGCGGCCTGGATCGGTCCGGCGGTCGCCGGTGTCGTGCTGCTGCTCGTGGTGGTGTACCTGGCGCTCCGGATCTGGGCCCACATCACGGTCAACTCGGCGTTCTTCGACAGTCTCGGCATGGGCGGGGCCTACTCGACCCTGCTGCGCAGCTCGATCCTGCTCGGTGCGCTGGGCGTGGTGCTGGCGATCGTGCTGGCGGTGCCGATCGGCCTGGTGATCGGCCGCAAGGTCGGGCTGTTGCCGGTGCGGCGGCTGGGCTGGATCGTCGGCGCCGGCGTGTTCCTCGTCGCGGTGCTGGTGCTCGTGCCCTCCCTGGTCGCCCAGCGCGACACGATCCTCGCCGCCCGCGAGGCGGTGCCGTTCGGCGTCACCGATCCGGTGTTCGGCAGGGACGTCAGCTTCTTCGTCTTCACCGCCCCGGTGCTCGGGGACCTGGCCGGGCTCGTCCTCGGGGCCCTGATCGTGGCGCTCCTGGGCCTCGGCGCCGTCACGGTCTACGCCGTGGCCGCCGAGGCGCCGCTCGGCCTCAACGAGGCCCTGCTGCGGCGGACCGGGCTGCTCGGCGCGATCTACGGCGGACTCGCCCTGATCGCCCTCGCGGTGCTGGTCTGGTTCCGCCGGTACGAGGCCGTGCACGGAGGCGACGAGTTGATCGCCGGGGCACCGGCCGCCCTGCGCGACGTGGGCATCCCGACCACCACCGTCGCGGCGGTCGTCATCGGCCTGCTCGGCCTGGGCGTGCTCGCGCTCGCCCTCCCGGTCGTGCGGCGCCGTCTGGCCGCGTCGCGCACGATGACCCTCGCGCGCGCCGGCGTCGCGGTGCTCGCGGTCGTGGTGGTCGCCCTGGTGGTCTTCGCGACCCCGTGGTGGCTCGTGCTGCTCATCCCGGTGATCCCCCTGGTGATCGCGGTCCGCCCCTCGGGACAGCTCACCCGCGCGGTGAACCAGCAGGCGGCGGCGGCGCTGCGCGGCAACGACGCCCCCTACCGGATCCCGGTCTGGTCGCTCGGCGCCGCTGCCGCTGCGCTGTCGTTCCTGCTCCTGATCATCGCCCCGGTCGGCACCGCCCTCTACGACGCGGTCGGCCTGCGCGGCTCCACGCTGCAGGTGGAGCGGGAGAACATCGAGGCGACCCTCCTCTCGACGCGCACGGCCGCCGGACTCGACGACGTCGAGGCGACCCGTGCCACCTACCGCCGCGGCGGAGTCAACCGCGCGGCCGTCGAGGCGGCCCCGGCGTCGGTCGGATCACTCCGCTTCCTCGACCTGGAGGCCGCGCTCGCCGCATGCCGGAGGCTGCAGGCCCTCAATCGCTTCTACACCTGCCAGGACGCCGACATCGACCGCTACGAGCGCGATGGGGTGCCCCAGACCCTCTTCGTCTTCGGCCGCGAGGTCGATTACGCCGCGATCACCGACTTCCAGCGCCGGCACTTCTCCTTCACGCACGGTCGCGGGGTCGCCATGGCCCCGGTCAACCGCATCGACGCGTCGGGGCGTCCCTCGTTCGTCGTCGGCGGCCTTCCGACGCGCGGGCTCACGCCGCCCCTCGAGCGCCCGGAGATCTACCACGGCGCCCAGCGCGACATGCCCTTCGCGATCGTCAACACCGACCAGCCGGACGGGTTCACCGACGAGCGCCCCGCCACGTGGACCGGCGCGGGCATCGACGTCGAGGAGAACCGGCTCGCCCTGACCCTCGAGCTCGGCGGGCTGCCGTTCGTGGGCGGCGGCCGCCAGCTCTGGAACGCCCTCTCCCGGGTCGAGACGGCCGACGCCCAGCTGCTCATCAACCGCGACATGACGGCGCGCCTCGGCCGCCTCGCGCCCTTCCTGACGCTCGACAACGACCCGTGGTTCGTCGCCGAGGGCGGCCGCATGTACGTGATGCAGAACGCCTACACCCGTACCGACCGCTACCCGTACGCGGCCCACTTCGGGGGCGTCTCCTACCAGCGCCACGCGGTCACGGCGGTCATGGACGCCTACAGCGGCGAGACGCAGCTCTTCGTGATGGACGAGGAGGATCCGCTGATCGCGACCTGGCGCAAGGTCTACCCGGAGCTGTTCAGCGACCGGTCGGAGATCCCGCCCGGCATCGCCGCCCACCTGCGCTACGGCGAGGACCAGTTCGACTACCAGGCGGCGGCGCTCAACCGCTTCCACGTGACCGACGTTGATCGCTTCTTCTCCAACGACGACGCCTGGGCGCCCACGGTCGAGACCACCGGCCGCGGCACCGAGGGGCAGAGGATCGTCTCGCCGGCCCGCTACAGCTACGCCGTCCTCCCGGGCGAGTCGGAGGAGCGCTTCCTGCTGTTGCGCTACTTCAAGCCGGCCACCCAGGGACGCGGCATCGCGTTCTCGGCGTGGCTGACCGCCGAGAGCGATCCGGATCGCTTCGGTCAGCTGAGGCTGCTGCGCTTCGACGTGGCCGAGGACGCGCTCGACTCGGTCGACACGTTCGTGGCCAGCGTCGCCCGCGACGCCGACCTCTCTGCTCAGATCGGCCTGCGCCGCGACCAGGTGCTGCGCGGCAACACGATCGTGGTGCCGATCGGCGAGGGACTCCTGTACGTCCAGCCCCTGTACCTCGACACCTCGGCCGACAGTCTGCCGACCCTCTGGCAGGTGGTCGTCTCGCTGGGCGACGGTCGCATCTACTCCGGCGCGACGTTCCTCGACGCGCTCGAGCGCGCCCTCGGGGCCCAGTCGGGAGGCGACGGCGAAGGCACGCCGGGCGACCCCCAGACGCCGGCGAACATCCGCGACATCGTCCGCGACGCCGCAGCGGCCTACGAGGCGTACCGGGCGGCCTGGGCGGAGGGCGACTACACGACCGCCGCACAGCGGCTGGAGCAGTTCGAGCGCCTGCTCGAGCAGGCCCGGACGCGGGCCCAGACGGCGGGCTGAGGCAGCACCGGGGCGCGGGCGAGGGCCCGCGCATCCGGTGCTGCGCCGATTGGCGCATCGCGCGTGCGCCATTGGCGCGCCCGGACCCGGCGAGCGTCAGACCTCGCGCCGCCGCCGACGCCAGTCGGCGGCGCTCTGCCCCCAGATGACGACCTCGACCTCCTGCGGCGGGGGCAGGACGGCGGTCCGCAGTCGCGCCGCCCCGAGCTTCCGCGCCACGCGCTCGGAGGCGGTGTTCCCGTCCTCGATGCAGTGGATGACCTCGTGCCACCCCAGCCGGTCGACGGCGAAGTCGATGGCAGCGGCCGCGCCCTCGGTGGCGTAGCCGCGCCCCCAGCGCGAGTGGACGACGGCCCAGCCGACCTCGGTGCCCGGCCAGCCGTAGGGGTGGATGGCGCCGAGCCGCCCCACCCACTCGCCCGTCGCCCGCTCGAACACCGAGAAGAGCCCGAACCCCTGCACGTGCCATCCGCCGATCGCGCCCACGAAGGTGCGCCAGACGAGGGGCGCCGGCTGGACGCCGCCGAGGGTCGCCATCACCGCGGGGTCGGCGGCGAGCGTCACCCACGCGTGGAAGTCCTCCTCCCGCGGGGGCCGCAGCAGCAGCCGGTCGGTGGTGATCTCGAAGGTCGCGACGTCGATCCGTGGCACCGCCGTACACTGCCACGATGACGGCCTCCGAGATGGAGCGGCTCGAGGCCCTCCTGCGGGTCCCCAGCATCAGCGCGCTGCCGGGGCACGCGCCGGACATGGCGCGGGCCGCCGCGATGGTGGCCGACGAGGTCCGCCGCGCCGGAGGCTCGGCCGAGGTCCGGGCCACGGCCGGCCATCCGCTCGTGCTCGGCGAGGTCGCGGCCAGCTCCGGCGACGCCGGAGCGCCCCGCGTGATCCTCTATGGCCACTACGACGTGCAGCCGGCCGGCGACCCCGGCCTCTGGACCTCGCCGCCCTTCGAGCCCACCGTCCGCGACGGGAACCTCTACGCCCGCGGCGCGAGCGACGACAAGGGCAACCTGTTCATGCTGATCGCCGCCGTCCAGCGCCTCGCGGCGGCCGGCGCGCTGACGGTACGGGCCGCGTTCGTGGTCGAGGGGGAGGAGGAGAGCGGTGGCGACTCCGCGCTCGACCACCTCGCGGCCGACACCGAGCCGGCGCTGGCGGCGGTCATCTTCGACAGCCCGATGGTCGCGCCCGAGCGTCCGGCGATCTGCACCGGGGTGCGGGGCATGGTCTACCGGCGGATCCGGGTGCGCTCGGCCGGCGCGGACGCGCACAGCGGCCTCTTCGGGGGGGCGGCCATGAACGCCGCGCACGCCCTGATGGCCGTCCTCGCCGCGGTCACCCCGCACGACGGCCGCCTGCCCGACGCCCTCTACGCCGGAGTCGCACCGGCGGGGCCCGCGGAGGTCGAGGCCTGGGCCGACCTGCCGCCCGGCGGCGAGGCGCTCTCCGCCGCCGGGCTGCGCCCGGCCGACCCGGGCGCGGCCGAGGGCTTCCACATGCGCACGCTCGCCTCGCCCTCGCTCGACGTCCACGGCATCGCCTGCGGCGAGCCCGGTGCCGTGAAGACCAACATCCCCGGCGAGGCGGTCGCCACACTGTCGCTCCGGCTCGCCCCGGGGCAGGATGCACCGCACGTCGCGGCAGCTCTCGACGACCTGCTGCGCGCCGCGCTCCCCGACGGCGCGCAGATGGCCATCGAGGACCTCGGCGTCGCCCTGCCCGCGGCGCTCGACGCCGCCCATCCGGTGCTGGCGGCGGCAGCCGAGGGCATCGAGCGCGGCACGGGCTGGCGCCCGGTGGCCGTGCGGCTCGGGGGGACGCTCCCGGTGGTCGCGGTGCTCGCCGCGCGCGGGATCCCCACGGTGCTGACCGGCTTCGGGCTGCCCGACGACGGCATCCACGGGCCCGACGAGCACCTGCGGGTCGCGCACCTCGAGGTCGGCACCCGGGCCGCGATGGAGATGCTGGGCGCCCTCGGCGCTCTCGGGGGACATCCGACCTGAGGCTCCGGCTGTAGAGTCGGGCGTCGATTCGATGTCGAGCGAGGGGGATCTGGTGGCGGAGCTCTGGGGCGGGGAAACCCGTAAGGCAGTCGAGAACTTCCCGGTGTCGGGCGAGCGGGTGCCGTTGCCGGTCGTGCGCTGGCTCGGGAGGATCAAGGGGGCGGCGGCCGTCGTGAACGGCGAGCTCGGCCTCATCGACGCCGGTATCGCCGAGCGGGTCGCCACGGCCGCCGCCGCCGTCGCGGCAGGGGAGCACGACGACCAGTTCCCGATCGACGTCTTCCAGACGGGCTCCGGCACCTCGTCGAACATGAACGCGAACGAGGTCATCGCGAACCTCGCCGGCGAGGGCGTCCACCCGAACGACCACGTCAACTTCGGCCAGAGCTCCAACGACGTGTTCCCCTCGGCTGTGCACTGCGCCGCCCTGCAGGAGGTCGTCGACCGGCTCCTGCCGGCCCTCGACCACCTCGCCGACACCCTCGGCGCCAAGGCCGAGGCGTGGAAGGACATCGTCAAGACCGGGCGCACGCACCTGATGGACGCCGTGCCGGTCACGCTCGGCCAGGAGTTCGCCGGCTACGCCGCCCAGATCCGCCAGGGCCGCGACCGCGTCTCCGACGCCACCAAGCGCCTCGGCCAGATCCCGCTCGGCGGTACGGCCGCCGGCACCGGCCTCAACACCCACCCCGAGTTCGCCGCCCGCGTGCGCGACCGCCTGGTGGCCGACACCAAGCTGCCGATCGCCGCGCCGGCCGACGGCTTCGAGGCGCAGGGTGCCCGTGACGGCCTGGTCGAGGTCTCCGGCGCGCTCAAGGTGGTCGCCGTGTCGCTCACCAAGATCGCCAACGACATCGCCATCCTCGGCAGCGGCCCGCGGGCCGGCCTGGCCGAGGTGTTCCTCCCCGAGCTCCAGAAGGGCTCGTCGATCATGCCGGGCAAGGTCAACCCGGTGATCCCGGAGGTCGTCCTCCAGGTCTCCGCCCAGGTGATCGGCAACGACACCGCGATCACGATCGGCGGCATGCAGGGCAACTTCGAGCTCAACGTCCGCATCCCGCTGATGGCGCGCAACCTGCTGGGCTCGATCCACCTGCTCACCACCACGTCCCGCCTGTTCGCCGACCGCTGCATCGCGGGCATCGAGCCCAACCTGCCGCGGCTCGAGGAGCTGGCCGAGAGCAACCTCCAGGTCGCGACCGCCCTCAACCCGATCATCGGGTACGACAAGGGCGCGGCGATCGTCAAGGAGGCGACGGCCAGCGGCCGCGGCCTCCGCGAGGTCGCGCGCGAGCACGGAGTGGACGAGGCCGTTCTGAACGAGGCCCTCGACCTCCGCAAGATCGCCGCGGGCAGCTCCGCCTAGGCTCCGCCCGCGGGCACGCACCTCCGCCGACTCCCCGTCGCGGAGGCGCGTGCCCGCGTGTTCCTAGGATGCCTCGGGGCGCCTCTGGTCCAGGTCGGGGAACGCCGCGGCCACCCGTCCGATGGCCTCGACGGAGAACTCGCGCACCCGCCGCCGCACCTCGGCGGCCGGAGCGCCGGCCAGCACCGCCTCGGCCATCACGCGGTGGCGCTCGTGCATCACGGCCACGAGCATCATGGCCATCGCGCGGATGCGGGCGTCCCCGGCCGGGATGCCGAGCTCGTCCGAGAGCGTCGCGGCGAGGGTGTCGGCGAGCCGCTCCTGCACCAGCAGGTGGCGCGCCCGGAGGGCTGTCGACTCGTGCCAGGTGGTGAGGAACGCGCGAAAGCCCTCCCGGCGGCGCTCGTCGTCGAGCACCTCCCACCCCTCGCCGCCGCTGGGCACCCGCTTCTCCACCAGCAGCGAGAGGATGCCGCGGGTGATCGAGCAGCCCGCCGGACGCGCGGTGATCGCCGCCACGGTGGCATCCCGGGCCTCGGACTCGCGGTCGAGGAAGAGCTCCTCCTTCGACCCGAAGTAGTTGAAGATCGTCTTGATCGAGACACCCGCGGCCTCGGCCACCTCGGCCATCGTGACCGTGTCGAAGCCGCGCTCCAGGAAGAGGGCGGTGGCCGCGTCGGAGATCGCGCGCCGCCGTTCCTGCTTCTGGCGCTCGCGCAGTCCGGGGGGCAGTGGGGGGGTCACGGGCACCCCCCGATGTTACGCCAAGCTTTACCGACAGCGTAGTTTTACATCGGTTGTATCTTTGCGGACGGCGTGCAACGCTGCCGCGATGACCACACCGACATCTGCAGCCATCGAGGTCCACGACCTCGTCAAGCGCTACGGCGACAAGGCGGCGCTCGACGGCGTGTCGTTCGATGTCCCGCGCGGCACCGTCTGCGGGCTCCTCGGCCCGAACGGCGCGGGCAAGACGACGGCCGTGCGCATCCTGACCACGCTTGCCGAGGCCGATGCCGGCGTCGCGACCGTCGCGGGCATCGACGTCGCCGCCGACCCCGCCGGGGTGAGGCGGCGGATCGGCCTCGCGGCGCAGGACGCGACGGTCGACGGCCTGCTCACCGGCCGCGAGAACCTGATCATGATCGGCGAGCTCCACCACCTCGGCCGGCGCACCTCCCAGGCCCGTGCCGACGAGCTGCTCACCCAGTTCGACCTGGTCGACGCCGGCGGGCGGCTCGCCAAGACCTACTCGGGGGGCATGCGCCGCCGCCTCGACCTCGCCGCCACGCTGGTGGCCCGTCCGGAGATCCTCTTCCTGGACGAGCCGACCACGGGGCTCGACCCGCGCGCGCGCAACGAGTTGTGGGACGTGCTGGAGACCCTCGTCGGCGACGGCGCCACCATCCTCCTCACCACCCAGTACCTCGAGGAGGCCGACCGGCTGGCCGACGACATCGTCGTCGTCGACCGCGGCCGCGTGATCGCCCGCGGTGACGCCCGCGGCCTGAAGCGCCAGGTGGGCGGCGCCCAGGCGTTCGTGACCGTCATCGACCCGGCCCGGCTCGGTGCGGTCGCCGACATGATGCAGCGCGTCACCGGGGCGGAGCCCGGCATCGACCCGGAGGGGCGCTCGGTGACCGTGCCGACCGAGGGCGGGCCGCGGGTGATCTCCCAGCTGGCCGACGCGCTCGCCGACGCGGGCGTGGAGGTCGAGGACATCGGCCTGCGCCAGCCCTCGCTCGACGACGTCTTCCTGACCCTGACCGGCGAGCACATCGCCGACGACGCGCCCGTGGAGGTGCCCTCGTGACGACGACCAGCGTCGCAGCGCCCGTGGTGGTGCCGCCCGTCGCCGAGCGGCGGGGCAACTTCCTGGCCGACTCGTGGGTCGTCGCCAGGCGGAGCCTGATCCACATGCGGCGCCAGCCGGAGGCGCTCGCCGACGCGACGCTGCAGCCGGTGATGTTCGTGCTCCTGTTCGCGTACGTGTTCGGTGGGGCGATCGCCGTGGACGGTGGCGACTACCGCGAGTTCCTGATGGGCGGGATCTTCGCCCAGACGATCGTCTTCGGCGCCTTCGGCGTCGCGATCGCCCTGGCGTCCGACCGCACCAACGGCGCGATCGACCGCTTCCGCTCGCTGCCGATGGCACGCGGCGCGGTGCTGGGCGGCCACGCGGCGGCCAACCTGTTGCGCTCGCTGATCCCGATCGCCCTGATGTCCGTCTGCGGGCTGATCGTGGGCTGGCGGATCAATGACGGCTTCGGCAAGGCCGTGGGGGGCTTCGCCCTGATGATCGCCTTCTCGTTCGCGATGATCTGGGTCGGCGTGCTGATGGGCACCCTGCTGCCGTCGGTGGAGGCGGTGCAGGGCGTCGGGTTCACCACGATCTTCCCGGTGACCTTCATCGCCAGCACGTTCGTCCCCATCAGCACCCTCCCGGGGGTGCTTCGCACGATCGCCGAGTGGAACCCGGTCACCTCGATGTCCGAGGCGCTGCGCCAGCTGTTCGGCAACCCGAGCGGCGACTTCGGGGCCGACCCGGCCTGGTCGCTCCAGCATCCCGTCGCCTACACCCTGATCTGGATCGTCGGGATCGTCGCCGTCTGCGCACCGCTCGCGATCCGGGCCTACCAGCGCTCGGTCGCCGGCTGAGCCGGCGCACCGAGCCGGGGGTCTAGTGGAGCGTCAACCAACCTCCGCCGGGTTCTGGCTCGCTGCAGATCATCGCGGATGCTGCGTCCTCGGTCGAACGCATAGCCCCGGCTATGCGATCTCCCTGCGTCCTCGCCCCGCCGGATTTTCGCGGCCGGAACACCAGCAACGTCGGTGGACGCTCCACTAGTCCGCGACCCCCGCCTCGGTGACCGTGCGCTCGGGGGTGAGGCGCACCAGCAGCTCGCCCGGTACGGCGTTGCGGCGCCCGTACGACTCGGCCAGGGCGGCGCCCATGTAGCGAGGTCCTCGCTGATCCTCACCCGCCCGTCGCAGCGGACGTACGCGAAGGGCGGGGCGTCGTCGTCGACGTACAGCGTGGCCCGGGGGTCGCGGCGCAGGTTGCGCCCCTTGAGCGTGCCGGCGCCGGTCATGAAGACGATGTCGTCCCCGTCGAGGACGAACCACACGGCCGCGACGTGGGGCCGGCCGTCGGCCCGCACCGTGCCGAGCTTGCCCGTGCGCGTCCCCTGCATCAGGAAGGCCCGGCGCTCGTCGTCGGCCATCCGGCGGCTCACACCGCCTTCCGCTCGGCGTTCGTCACGCCACGGACCTCGTCGGCGAACGCGCGACCGGCGGCGACCACGATGCCGTGGACGTCGGCCTTCGGCGCCACGAACCGCGGGGGGTTCGGCAGCTGGCCGAGCAGGTCGGTCGACACGAGGACCTGGCCGTCGCACTCGCTGCCGGCGGCGATGCCGATCGTGGGGCACGACACCTCGGCGGTGATGCGCTCGGCGAGGGCCGGCGGCACCGCCTCGATCACGACCGCGAAGCAGCCCGCCTCGTCGAGCGCGCGCGCCTCGGCGGCGATCCGGTCGGCCTCCTCGGGCGTGGTCCCCTCGCGCCGGTAGACGGCGGCGGTCTGCGGCAGCAGGCCGACGTGCCCCATCACCGGGATGCCGTCGGCGATGATCGCGGAGACCTGCGCCACCAGGCCGCCCTCGAGCTTCACCGAGTCGGCGCCCGCCTCCACGAGGACGCGGGCGCTCCCGACCGCCTCCTCGGGTGTGCGGTAGGTGCCCGCGGTCAGGTCGCCGCAGACGTGCGTCGCCGTGGTGCCGTTGCGCACGGCGCGCACGTGGTGGGCCATCATCTCCAGGGAGACGGCCCGGGTGCTGTCGTAGCCGAGCTCGACCTCGCCGAGGCTGTCGCCCACCAGCAGGATGTCGAGGCCGCAGGCGTCGAGCGCGAGCGCAGTGGGGTAGTCGTAGGCGGTCAGCATCACCAGCCGCGCGCCGCCCTTACGGGCGCGCAGGTCGGCGGCGGTGGGGGCGGTGGTCATCCCTGCTCCCAGAGCACCGGGACGCCGCCCGGGGCCTCGACCTCGACCTGGCGGTTGGACGCGTCGACGTGGACGACGGTCGGCTCGAAGCCGCGGGCCTCGGCCTCGTCGTACTGGGCGTAGGTCAGGACGATGACCAGGTCGCCGGGCTGCGCGAGCCGCGCGGCGGCGCCGTTGAGACAGATGTCGCCCTTGCCGGCGGGGCCCTCGATCGCGTAGGTCTCGAAGCGGGCGCCGGTGTTGATGTTGAGGACGAAGACCTGCTCGTACGGAAGGATGTCGGCGGCCTCGAGCAGGTCGGTGTCGACCGTGATGCTCCCGACGTAGTTCAGGTTGGCGTCCGTGACCGTGGCGCGGTGGATCTTGCTCTTCAGCATGGTGCGGGTGCGTGGCGGCACGTCGGCCCTCCGGGAGTGGGTGGGGAGCGGGGTGTTGTCGATGAGCCGGACGGGACCGACCCGGGCGGCGATGGCCAGGAGGGCGTCGCCCTCGAGGGTGGTGAGCGGCTGGAAGGTGTCGCGGTCGACGACCGTGGCGTAGTCGAGGGCGCAGCGGGGCTCGGCGGCGATGACCGCGCGCGCGGCCTCCTCGAGGCGGGCGCAGTCGCGCTCCCCTTCGATCGCGAGCGCCTCGGCGGCCCGCAGCGCCCGGCTGAGCGCGGTTGCCGCGGCCCGGTCCGCCGGCTCGAGATAGGCGTTGCGGCTGCTCATGGCGAGGCCGTCCGCCTCCCGGACCGTGGGGCCGACCACGAGGGCGATGTCGTCGAGGTGGAGGTCGGTCATCAGCCGGCGCACGACGGCGACCTGCTGGGCGTCCTTCTGCCCGAACACCGCCACGTCGGGCCGCACCATCAGCAGGAGCTTGGCGACGACGGTGGCCACTCCGCCGAAGTGCTCGGGCCGGGCGGCGCCCTCGAGGCCGGCACTCGGGCCGGAGACGGTGATGGCCGTGCCGAAG
>LNEQ01000083.1 GCA_001464995.1 Actinobacteria bacterium Ga0077541 | reverse complement strand
GGACTCTGTTCGGGACGACGGCATGGGGAACCGCTTCGTTTCGTCGCCGGACATGCGGAGGGGAACCGCGGAGCGGCCCTTCCGTCCGGCGCCTCTGCTCCAACTCCCAGACGGGATGCCGGGCTGTGCGCGAACGACGTGCGGAGTGTAACCCCGTGTATCGCGGCGCCACAAGCGGGGGACGTTCCGGCCGACCACGGCGCTACCCTGCGCCCATGTCCGACCGCGCCGCCCGGGTCGCCGAGCTCGAGGCCTACCACCGCGACGAGGTCGCGGTCTGCACCCGGTGCCCCCTCAGCGAGGGCCGCACGCAGGTCGTCGTGGGCAGCGGCGACCTGGCCGCCGACCTGATGTTCGTCGGCGAGGCGCCCGGCTATCACGAGGACGTCCAGGGCGTCCCGTTCGTCGGCGCCTCCGGCAAGCTGCTCGGGACGCTGCTCGAGGGGATCGGCCTCACCCGGGACGACGTCTTCGTCGCCAACGTCCTCAAGTGCCGGCCGCCGGGCAACCGCGATCCCCAGCCCGCCGAGATCCGCGAGTGCGAGCCACACCTGTTCCGGCAGGTGGCCCTGCTGCGCCCGCGGCTGATCTGCACCCTCGGCAACTTCGCCACCAAGCTCCTCTCCGGGAGGCCGGACGGCATCTCGCGCGTCCACGGCCACGAGCTCCCGCTCGAGATCGGCGGCCACGCGACGCTCCTGTACCCGCTCTACCACCCCGCGGCGGCGCTCTATACGCGCTCGATGCTCGCGACCCTCGAGGCCGACTTCGCCCGGATCCCCGAGCTGCTGGCCGGCGCGGTGCCGGCCGGCGGCCCGGTGGCGCCGCGCGAGGAGTCCCTGCGGCCGCCCGCGACGCTCTCCGCGCCGGCTCCGGCCGCGGCCGGAGCCGTCCCTCCGCCCGCCCGGGCGGCATCCGACGAGCAGCTCGGGCTCTTCTGACCCGCGAGACGATCAACTGGGAGAGCGACGGGCCCGAGGACACCGCCGCGCTCGGGCGGGTCCTGGCGGGGATGCTGGTCCCCGGGGACCTCGTGCTGCTGCGCGGCGAGCTCGGGGCCGGGAAGACGACGCTCGTGCGCTCCGTGGCGCGGGCCCTCGGGGTGGCCGGACCGATCACCAGCCCGACCTTCACGGTCGCCCAGCGCTATCAGGGCGACGTCGAGGTGGCGCACGTCGACGCCTACCGCCTCGGGGGGCCCGACGACGAGGAGGCCGAGCTGCTGCGGGCGGCCGTCGGCGACGATGCGATCGGCTTCGTCGAGTGGCCCGACGCGATCCTCGCCGCGCTCCCGGAGCCCCGCCTGGAGGTGGAACTGCGTCACAGGGGCGGCGATCGGCGGCTGGTACTGTTGACCGCCCGGGGGGCGGATCTCCACGCCGACCTCGGCCGCCAGCTTGCTGACCTTCGCGCTCGACACCTCAACGGCGAGTCCGAGCCTGGCTCTCGTTCGGGATGAGAGCCCCATCGCCCGACTGCGCCTCGCCGCGGAGCCGGGGTCCGGGCGCCGGGTGCTCGAGGCCTGCCACGGGCTCCTCACCGCCGCAGGGGTGCGCATCTCCGAGATCGACGAGATCGTCGTGGGCGTCGGGCCCGGTGGTTTCACGGGCCTGCGCATCGGCCTCGCGACGGCGCTCGGCCTCGGTCAGGCGCTCTCCGTCCCGGTGACCGGGGCGTCGTCGCTGGAGGCGCTCGCCCTCGGCATCGCCCGCGAGCGCCCCGAGGGCTCCCTGGTGGTGCCGGTGCAGGACGCGCGCCGGCGCGAGCTCTTCGCCGCGGTCTACCGCACCGGGGCCGCCGGGCTGGAGGAGCTGGTCGCGCCGGTGGCCATCGCCGCCGACGATCTCGCCGCGCGCCTCGTGGCGATCGGCGGGCCGGCCTGGGTGGGTGGCGAGGGGGTCACCGCGGCCGGTGGTGCCTTCGCGCGCGAGGGGCTGACGACCCTGGCGGCGGATGCGCCCGGCAACCGGCTGGAGGCCGCCGACCTGGTGCGGCGGGTCCGCGACGGGGCCGCGCTCCCCGCCCGCCCGGTGTACGCGCGCCTGCCGGACGCGGAGGTCAACCGGCTGAGCGCCCTCCCCGCCACCGAGGCGCCGGCGTGAGCCGCGGGCGCCAGGCGCCCCCGGAGCCGCGCGTCAAGGTCCGCCAGATGCGCAACGGCGACCTGCCGCAGGTGCTCGCGATCGAGGCCGCGAGCTCGAACACCCCCTGGACGCGGGCGATGTTCCAGTCCGAGCTCGGGCGCCCCGGCACCATCGACCTCGTGGCCGACCGCGGCGGCGACGTCCTCGGGTTCATCATGGTGTCGCGCTACGCCGACGTCTGGCACATCCTCAACGTCTGCGTCCGGCCGGGACAGCGGGGACAGGGGATCGGCGGCGGCCTGCTCGAGGAGCTCTTCGAGAAGGCCTCGGGCAAGCCGCACCTGGGCTTCACCCTCGAGGTCCGGGTCTCGAACGACACTGCGATCGGGCTCTACCGGCGCAAGGGCTTCCTCGACCACGGCATCCGGCCGCGCTACTACTCCGACAACGGGGAGGACGCGATCATCATGTGGCGCGGCGGGGGCCCCGAGGATGTCTGACGTGACCGCGACCGGCCCCATCCTCGCCATCGAGACCTCCTGCGACGAGACCGCCGCCGCCGTGGTGGACGGCCGCCGGGTGGTCTCGAGCATCGTCGCCTCGCAGGCCGAGCTGCACGCGCCCTACGGCGGCGTCGTTCCCGAGGTGGCGGCGCGGCATCACCTGGGCACGGTGAACGCCGTCGTGGACCAGGCGCTCGAGCGCGCCGGGCTGCGCCTGGGTGAGGTGTCGGCGATCGCCGTCACCCAGCGCCCCGGGCTGATCGGCGCGCTGCTGATCGGCGTGGCCACCGCGAAGGCGCTCGCCTACGCCGCCGGGCTGCCGCTGATCATGACCGACCACCTGCACGGGCACATCGCCGCGACCTGGCTCGATCCGGTCGCCCTCGACCCTCCCTACGTCAGCCTGATCGCATCGGGCGGGCACACCCGGCTCGATCTCGTCACCGACCTGCGGTCGCCCCGCACACTCGGCCAGACGATCGACGACGCCGCGGGGGAGGCCATCGACAAGGGCGCGCGCGTGCTGGGGCTCGGGTATCCCGGCGGCCCGGCGCTCGAGCGCCTCGCCGCCGGGGGCTCCCGCACGGCGCACCGCTTCCCGGTGGGCCTGCGGGGAGCGGGCACGCGCGACTTCTCGTTCGCGGGCGTCAAGACGTCGCTCCTCTACGCGGTGCGCGATCTCGGCGAGCCCCTCGCCGAGGACGTCCGCGCCGACCTCGCCGCCTCCTATCAGGAGGCGGTGGTGCGCCCGCTCGCCGACCGGTTGATCGCGGCCGCCCTCGACGAGGGCGTGCCCGCGGTCTCGCTCGGCGGCGGCGTCGCCGCCAACGGGCGCCTGCGTGAGCTGGTGGCGGAGGGCGCCGCGCGCGCCGGCCTCCGCCTGGCGGTGCCCGACCGCTCCCTCTGCACCGACAACGCCGCGATGATCGGCGCCGCCGCGCAGTTCACCGACGTGATCCCGTGGCCGGACTTCCTGGGGATGGACGCGGTCGCCACCGCTCCGTCGGGCGGGATCGCCGCATGAGGCCGCTGCCGCGCACGCTGCTCCTGGTGGCCGGCGCGTCGGTGCTCGCCGTCCCGGCGACGGGCGTCGGCCAGTCGCCGGCGGGCGCGCCCCCCGCTCCGGGCGACCTGCCCGCCGTGCGAATCGCCGCCCTCGACGCCGCCGCGGCTTGGCGCGACTCGCTCGAGGCGGTCCGCGCGCCACGCCTGCCCACGCCGGGGGACTCGGAGTCGGTCATCCTGATCCTCTCCGACCCGCCTGCCGCGTCGGCCGACCTCGCCGACCGCGCCGCCGCCGCCCGCGCCATCACCGAGCGCCAGGACGCGCTCATCTCGACGCTCTCCAGCCTGGGGGCGACGGTCACGTTCCGCTACCGGATGCTGGTGGACGGCCTCGCGGTGACGCTCCCCTCGGGCCGGCTGGAGGCCGTCGCCGCCCTGCCGGAGGTGGCCGCGGTGGTGCCGGTGACGTTCCTCGCCCCGGCGCAGGCGGACGCCGGCGCGGCGGGCCCGGCCGCCGCGGGGTCCGCGGCTCCCACCCCTGCCGCCACCGCGGGCGATCCCCTGCACATCGCGCTCATCGACGCCGGTGTGGACGTCTCCCACCCCTGGCTCGGAGGCGGGATCGGCCCGACCTTCCCGGTGCTGGGCGGCGCCGACCTCGTGGACGGCGACGGCGACCCGCGCCCCTCCGGCCCGGATCCGGCGATGGAGGCCCACGGGACCCAGATGGCGAGCATCGTGCTGCGCTCCCCGGCGCTCGCGGGCCTGCCCCCGGACCGGGTGCCGCGCCTGCTCGCCTACCGCGTCGTGGCGCCGGAGCCCGTCGGCGGCAGGCTGCGCCCCCTGGCGCGCACCGACCGCGTCCTCGCCGCCCTGGAGCGCGCCGTCGATCCCGACGGTGACGGCGACACGGCCGACGGCGCCGAGGTGATCCTGCTCGGGCTGGCCGACGCCTTCGCCGGCGGCGGGGTGGACCCGGTCGCGGATGCCCTGGAGGCAGCCGACCGGATCGGCGCGACGGTCGTCGCCCCGGCGGGCAACGACGGACCCACCTTCTCGCGCCCCGGCCCCGTCGGCGGGCCGGCGTCCGCACCGACCGTGATCGCCGTCGGCGGCCTGTCGGCGCCGGCGACGCCGCGCACCGCGACGCTCGACGTCCGGATCGGCCCGGCCGGGGCCCGGCTCGGCCCGCTGCCCCTGATGGGCGCCCCGCCGCCCGCCGCGGAGATGCGCGTCGTCGTGCTGCGCGACGACGCCGGCATCGCCACGGGCGGCGCCCCCGAGGCGTTCCTCGGCCCCGACGGCTCCTCGCGCGTCACCGGTGCCCTGGTGGTGCTGGTCCGGGGCGGTGGCCCGATCGCGGCCACCGCCGCCCGCGCGGCCGACGCCGGCGCCGCGGCCGTCGCGCTGTGGGACGACGGGGGCCGGGGCAGCTTCCCCGCCGTCCCCGGCGATGCGGGGATGGCGCTGCCGGTGGTCGGGCTGGGCGCCCGGCAGGGCGACGCGCTGGTGCGGCTCGCCGCGGGCGACCCGTCGCTCACCGTGACGCTGAGCGCGTCGCCGGTGGGCTACGCCGCCGCGACGGTCGCCTCGTTCTCGTCGTGGGGTCCGACCCCGGACGGCCGCCAGAAGCCCGACCTCGTCGCGCCCGCGGTCGATCAGGCCGCCGCATGGCCCGGGGGTACTGCCCCCGGCGGCGCCCGTACCGCCTCGCTGACGGGCACCAGCGCCGCCGCCGCCCACGTGGCCGCCCTGGCGCTGCGGCTGCGCGTCGACGACCCCTCGCTCGGTCCCCGCGCGGTCCGCTCCCTGATGATCCAGTCGGCGCGCGCGATCCCGGGCGTGGCGTCGCAGCGCCAGGGCGCGGGCGTGGCCGCGGCGCCCGCCCCCCGCGCCGTGCGCATCGAGCCGCCGATCGTGGTGAGCGAGCGCCGGCGGGACGCCACCCGCGCCGACGTGTCGCTCAGCGGGATCGCCTCGGGCGCGGGGGGGAGGTACACCGTGTCCTTCTCCGACGGCTCCCGCGAGACCGTCGTGGGCGAGGTGTCGATCGCCCCCGGCGGGGCGCGCCGGCTCGACCTGCCGCTGCCCTCGGTGAAGGGGAGCCTGATCGTCCGGGACGCGGCCGGTGCGACCGCGGCGACCGCTCCGGTGCTCCCGCGCCGCGCGGCCCGCACCCCCGCGGGCGCGGTGGGCGTGCCCGAGGTGAGCGCCGACGCGCGCCTGGCCGAGGTCCGGGTGCGTCTCGGCATCCTGCGCCGCGAGGACTCGCGGCTGCACAGCGTGCGGGTGCACGGCGTACGGCTGCACCTCGTCCCCTCGGACGGCGGCTCCACGCTCCTCGTGGCGGGCGCCAGGCAGGGCGGCGACTGGGCGGCCGGCACGTACCGCTTCCTCGTCGCGCGGCGCCTCGCCTCCGGGCTGGACGTGCCCGCCGGGCGGTACCGGCTGATGGTGACCGCGGCCGGACCCGACGGCACCGTGCTGAGGAAGCTCAGCGCGCCGTTCGCACTGCGCTGAATCGGCACGGACGGGCCGAGCCGCACACGATCGTGACGTCCTGCACTTGCGGATCGCATGTCCGAGGCCGTAACTTGAGCAAGATGTCACAAAGTACCGTCGAGGGGATCCGGATCGATGGCCTCTGACCGCCTGACCCTTGGCGTCGCCGCCAGGCTCTCCCGCTACCTGCAGGTGCTCACCCAGGCCAAGAAGATGGGCAAGAGCAGCATCTCCTCGCAGGCGATCTCCGAGTACACCAACGTCAACCCGACCCAGATCCGCCGGGACCTGTCGGGGTTCGGCAAGTTCGGCAAGCGGGGCGTCGGCTACGACATCGACTCCCTCATCGAGCAGATCCGCAAGATCCTGCGGACCTCGGGGCAGCACAACATCGCCCTCTTCGGCGCCGGCAACCTCGGCCAGGCGATCGCCACGTCGGGCGTCTTCGCCGACCACGGGTTCCGGATCTCGGCGATCTTCGACGTCGACCCGACCCGGGTGGGCACGATGCTCAGCGACATCCCCGTGCGCCACTACCGGGAGCTGCACGACGTCGTCAGCGAGGGCGACGGCGTGATGGTGGGGGTGCTGGCCGTCCCGGGCGCCGCGGCGCAGGAGGTCGCCGACGACCTCGTGGCGGCGGGCGTGAAGATCATCTTCAACTACTCGGACGCGCTGCTCACGGTGCCCTCGGACGTGACGGTCCACACCTCGAGCCCCGCCGTCGAGCTCCTCTACGCGCTCTACTTCTATCTGAGCTGAGCCGTCGCGCCGGACCCGGGGGGATTCCGGGGGACCGTTGCTATGCTCGCCCACGGATGGCTGATCGCGACGCCCTTCCCGGAATCCTGACCGGGTCCCGCGAACGATTCGACGCGTCGACCGACTTCACCGTCGGCATCGAGGAGGAGTACCAGCTCCTCGATCCGGCGACCCTCGCGCTGACCAACCGCTTCGAGGATGTGATCGCGGCCGCGCCCGAGCCCCTGCGCGAGCGCCTGGCCGGCGAGCTGATCGCCAGCGAGGTCGAGTTCCGCACGGGCCGGCACACCACCTTCGCCGACGCCGCGCGCGACCTCACCGAGGGGCGCCTGGCCACGCTGGCCCTGGCCGATTCGCTCGGGCTCAGCCTCGGCATCTCCGGCGTCCACCCGTTCAGCCCCTGGACCGAGCAGCGCATCATCGACACCCCGCACTACCGCAGGGTGGAGGAGGAGCTCGGCTACATCGCCTGGACCAACAACACCTGGTCCCTGCACCTGCACGTCGGGGTCCGCGGAGCCGACAGGGCGATGGCCGTCTCGACGGCCATGCGCAGCGTGCTGCCCGAGCTGCTGGCGCTCTCGGCCAACAGCGCCGTCTTCGGCGGGCGCGACACCCGGCTGCACTCCACCCGGACCCAGGTCTTCACCAAGAGCTTCCCGCGCTGCGGCCTGCCGGAGCCGTTCGCCGACTGGGACGAGTACGCCCGCTTCGTCACGCTGCTGGAGCGCACCGGCTCGATCGTGGAGAGCACCCAGATCTGGTGGAGCGTCCGGCCCCACCACAGCTTCGGCACCGTCGAGGTGAGGATCTGCGACGGGCAGACGGAGATGTCGCACGCGCTCGGCGTGGCCGCCCTGGCCCTGGCGTGCGTCGCCGCGTTCGCCGCCGACCACGACGCCGGCCGGCCCCTTCCGGCGCACACGCGCGGGCTCCTGGAGGAGAACATCTGGCGGGCCCAGCGTCACGGGCTCACGGGCCGCCTGATCGACCTCGACCTCGACCGGGGCGAGGAGCGCCCGACCGTCTCGGCCGTCGAGGCCCTCCTGGAGTGGAGCGCGCCGGTGCACGACCGCCTGGGCCTCGGCCCGTTCCTCGCCGCGATCCCCGTCATGCTGTCGGAGGGCAACGGCGCCATGCGCCAGATCGCCCGCCTCGCCGAACTCGGGGACGTGCGCGCCATGCACGCCGAGGTCGTCGATCGCACCCGCCGTTCCGCCGAGGAGGTCCTCGCAATGTCCACGGTCACCGCATGACCGCCCCCCAGGAGCCCCAGGACCCGCAGGAGGAGCGACCGCCGACGCAAGAGGAGATGGAGGCGATGCTCGCCGACCGGCTCGCTCGCACGCCGGTCCGTGACGTCCTGCTCCAGTGCATGGCGACCTTCGTCGACATGGCGGGCGTGCGACTCGGGATGGGCCCCGCGGGCGACCAGGCGCGCGACCTGCCCCAGGCCCGCCAGGCCATCGAGGCCCTCCGCGCGCTGCTCGCCGTGGCCGAGCAGGAGCTCGGGGCGGCGCAGGTGAGGCCCTTCAAGGAGCCGCTCGCCGTCCTCCAGATGGCCTTCTCGCGGGCAAGCGAGGAGCGCCTCGACCCGCCTGCCGAGCAGGCGCCTCCGCCGCCGCCGCCGGCTCCGGATGCCGCCTCGCGACTCTGGGTGCCGCCGGGCACTCCCCGCACGGAAGGCCCGCGTTAGGCGCTTCCCGGGCTCCGGACGTCTGAGCCGTGTGGTAGAAACCCGCCGTGGTCGTCCGAATCGGCACGAAGTCGGGCGATCGACGGAACCCGGAGCGCTGGCCCTGGATCGGGCGTATCGGCGCGTTCGTCTACACCCGATCTCGGAGGGATTAATTGGCCGACTTCCTGTCGGACAACACAGCATGGCTGGCCGTGGTGCTCGGCTTCATCGCCGTCGCCTACGGCATCGGGCTGACCGCCTACCTGCTCAAGAAGCCGACCGGCGATGAGAAGATGCGCGAGATCGCCGCGGCCGTGCAGGAGGGCGCGCAGGCCTACCTGAAGCGCCAGTACACGATCATCGCCGTCGTCGCGGCGGTCCTGTTCGTGCTGATCGGCGTACTCGGGGAGTCGGTCGATTCGGCGCTGCTCGGGTGGGAGGCCGCGATCGGCTTCCTGATCGGTGCCGCCGCGTCGGCCGCCGCCGGCTTCATCGGCATGAACGTCTCGGTGCGCACCAACGTGCGCACCGCCGAGGCGGCCAAGAGCGGCCTCCCGGCCGCGCTGGGCGTCGCCTTCAAGGGCGGCGCGGTCACCGGCCTCCTCGTCGTCGGCCTCGGGCTCCTCTCGGTCGCGGGCTACTTCCTGATCCTCGGCCAGGACATCGAGGACGTGAAGCCGCTCGTCGGCCTCGCCTTCGGTTCGAGCCTGATCAGCGTCTTCGCCCGTCTGGGCGGCGGCATCTTCACCAAGGGCGCCGACGTGGGCGCCGACCTGGTCGGCAAGGTCGAGGCCGGCATCCCGGAGGACGACCCGCGCAACCCGGCCGTCATCGCCGACAACGTCGGCGACAACGTCGGCGACTGCGCCGGCATGGCCGCCGACCTCTTCGAGACCTATGCGGTCACCACGGTGGCCGTCATGTTCCTCGGCTCGCTCTTCCTGACCGACTTCGCGAACGCCCTGATCTTCCCGCTCGCCCTCGGCGGCGTGTCGATCATCGCCTCGATCGCGGGGACCTGGTTCGTCCGGGTGAAGGACAACGGCTCGGTCACCGCGGCCCTCTACACCGGCCTCGGCGTCTCGGCCATCCTCGCGATACTCGGGTTCCTGCCCGTCACCTACTGGATGATGGACGGCGCGTCCGACGTGATCCCGGGCGCGGGTTCGTGGACCGACTACTACTGGTGCGCCGTGATCGGCATCATCGTCACGATCGCGCTGGTGGGCATCACCGAGTACTTCACCGGCACGATGTGGCCGCCGGTCAAGAAGATCGCGGCGGCCTCGGAGACGGGCGACGCGACCAACATCATCTCCGGTCTCGCGGTCGGCCTGAAGGCCACCGCCGCCCCGATCATCGTCATCTGCGGCGCGATCGCCGCCAGCTACGAGCTCGGCGGGTTCTACGGCATCGGCGTGGCCGTCATGGCCATGCTGTCCCTGACCGGTGTGGTGGTCGCCCTCGACGCGTTCGGGCCGATCACCGACAACGCCGGTGGCATCGCCGAGATGGCCGAGCTGCCGGAGTCGGTCCGCAACATCACCGACCCGCTCGACGCGGTCGGCAACACCACCAAGGCCGTCACCAAGGGCTACGCGATCGGCTCCGCCGGTCTCGCCGCGGTGGTGCTCTTCGTGTCGTACGTCGAGGAGCTCAGAGAGGCGATCGGCGCGGAGGCCGCGTCGGTCAACTTCAACCTCGAGAACCCGTTCGTCGTGATCGGGCTCTTCATCGGCGGCATGATGCCGTTCCTGTTCGCCGCGTTCTCGATGGAGGCGGTCGGCAAGGCCGGAGGCCAGGTGGTGGAGGAGGTCCGGCGCCAGTTCCGGGAGAAGCCGGGGATCATGGAGGGCACGGAGAAGCCCGACTACGCGCAGTGCGTGCGCATCGTGACCGCCTCGGCGCAGCGCGAGATGCTGCTGCCGGCCGCCATCCCGATCGTCTTCCCGATCGTCACGGCGTTCATCTTCGGCGTGAACAACGGCCGCGAGATGCTCGGCGGGCTCCTGCTCGGCGTGATCGTCACCGGCATCTTCGTGGCCATCTCCATGACCTCCGGCGGAGGCGCGTGGGACAACGCCAAGAAGATGATCGAGGACGGCCACCACGGCGGTAAGGGATCGATCGCCCACAAGGCGTCGATCACCGGTGACACGGTGGGTGACCCCTACAAGGACACCGCCGGCCCCGCGATCAACCCCATGATCAAGGTCGCCAACATCGTGGCCCTCCTGCTGGTGCCCTTCCTGAACTGACCGGCACCGCAGGCCGTGAATGTGCGAGGGCGCCGTCCGACCGGCGCCCTCGCCGTTTGCGGGCGGGTACCGCGGCCGAAGGGGGAAGGACGGCCGCGCACCCGGTCGGACCCCCTACCAGTCGGCCCCGGTGATGGTCTCCTCGTCAGGGGCGATGGCGGCCACCTCCAGCGGCAGGCCGGCGCGACGCAGCAGGCGCCGCGCCTCGGCGATCTGCCGCTCGTGCGCCGACGAGGCGCCCACGAGCACCACGCGCGCCTCGGTGCCCGTGAGGGCGAGGGTCCGCAGCCGGTTGACCGTGCTGCGGCGCACGAGGGTCTCGGGCAGCTCCACCTCGAAGCAGATCGGCCGCGCGTCCCCGCCGCGCTCGCAGAGGACGTCGGGGGGCTGCCCGGCGGCGGGAGGGGGAGGGGAGAAGCCCGACCCGCCCATCGCCCGGATGGTCCAGGGGGTGCGGGAGGCCAGATCGCGAGCCAGAGCCGCGACGCCCGCGTCGTGCTGGGCGAGTCGGTGGCGGAAATCGGCGAGCCATGCGTCGTAGGTGTCCGTCGGAACCCCGATTGCGAAGGTGGCTGCTGGTCGACGTTAACGTCGCCTCCGGACGGATCGGCCCGCGAGCCCCGGATAGACTGCCTCCGACCCCGGTCCATCGAGGAGTGGCGCCCACATGACGATCCGCAACTGCATTCACCGGCCGGCGGTGCTCCGCCATGGGTGAGCCGAATCGCAAGCTCCCCCGGCGGCCGCACGCGGACCGCCCCGGGCCCGACGAGCAGATCCTCAAGAAGGGGGGCGCGGACCTCCAGAACGGGTGGCTCGCCCGCCACGGCTCCCTCGTGGTGACCGACGACCGCCTGATCTTCGTGCCGACCGCCCTCGACACCCTGCTCGGGGCCAAGCGGCGTGAGATCCGGCTCGACGACATCTCGGAGATCGAGCGCTGGCCGGTCTCGCCCAACAGCGGCCTCCCGCCGGGTGGCAAGCGGCCGCGCATGATCCTCCACACGTCCGAGTGCGCCTACGAGCTGATGGTCGGCGATCTGGACTCCTGGATCGACAGCCTCGAGCGGGTCTACGTCCTGCGCGCCAAGAAGGGCAAGGCGCACTGTCCCACCATCACCCGCGACGGCTACGTCAACCTGCTCCTCGTGGAGGAATGACGGCCCGGGGCCTCGCGCTCGGCTAAACTCCCGATCACGGCACGGTTTTACGGGAGATTCCCCTGATCACGATCACCGAGAAGAGCCGCTCCGCCGTCCTCGCGTTGACCGAGCTTGCGCAGCGCGGCTCGTCCGGGCCGGTTCCGATCCTCGAGGTGGCCGAGGCGCGGGCGATCCCGCTCCACTTCCTGGAGCAGATCTTCGCGGGCCTGCGTCGGGCGGGCATCCTGCAGAGCCAGCGCGGGGTGAAGGGCGGTTACTCCTTCCGCCGATCCTCGAGGTGGTCGAGGCCGTCGACGGTCGTCTGGCGCCCCCCGGGGGCGCCCACTCGGAGGCGCACGGCAGCGAGACCGTCTGGACCGAGGCGCGCGCGACGCTGTCGGAGCTCCTCGCCGGGCTCACGATCGCGGACATGCAGGAGCGGGAGGCGCGCTTCGAGAGCGCGCCGATGTTCCACATCTGACGAGAACCCGGGATTAACAGGGGAGACGTCGTATCGTCCGGGCGCTGGGACAATCCTGGGACAGCGGCCGTTAGGGTGGCCGCATGACTCAGTGGGAGTTCGAGTACTTCGACCTATACCTCGGCGAGGAAGGTCACGGTCACACCATCCGGGATGCACACGAGGAGATTGCCCGCCTCGGCGCTGAAGGATGGGAGCCCGTCGGCCCGGTCACGTTCGAGTTCTTCTGGGACTCTGGCCACATCAACCTCGAGCAGTTGATGTTCAAGCGGCCGAAGCGGTAGGTCACGGCCGTCCCACGCTGGCGCTCAGGAACTTCTCCATGCGCTCGCCCGCGGCGCTCCGCTCGGCCGGCAAGTAGGCGAGGATCTCCATCGGGCGACGATATCCAGGTAGGCGGATGCTGACTGGTTTCGACTAGACAGCAGTCCTGCCCTAGAGGATG
>LNEQ01000082.1 GCA_001464995.1 Actinobacteria bacterium Ga0077541 | reverse complement strand
GCGGCGCCGGTCGCGGGGCGGGAGGTGACCCTCTCCTGGTCGGCGGCGACCGACGCCGGCAGCGGCGTCGCCTCCTACCGTGTGCTGGTGGACGGCGCCGTCGCGGGATCCACCGGCCCCGGAGTGCGCGCCCTGCGGACCGGCCCGAACGTCGGCCGCCACACATGGCAGGTCGTCGCGGTGGACGCGGCGGGCAACGAGTCGGTGAGTGCGGTGCGGAGCTTCACGGTGACCGGGACGGCGGCGCGACGTGCGGTGCTGGTGCGCCCGCTGCGGCTGACGCTCCCCGCCCGCACGGCGTCCGGCCGGCCCCCGATGCTGCGGGTGCAGGCCGCGCGGCCCGCCCGGGTCACGTTCACGGTGCGCCGCGCCTCCCCGGTCCGCCGCGTCGCGGTGTTCACCCGGCGCGTGCGCTCCGGGGTGACCGACGTGGCGTTGCCCGCGGCGGTGGCACGGCGGATGCGCCCGGCCGGCACCTACGTCGTGATTGCGCGGGCCCCCGCCGGGATGAAGGACCTAGTGCTCCGTCCTGAAAGTCCGTTGTGCTTCCGGCCCCGAAAATCCCGCGGGCCAAGGAAGAGCGAGATCCCCATAGCTGAGGCTATGGGGTCGAGTGATGACGCCGGATCCGCGTTGATTCACCGGTCGGCCCGGGGCCGACAAAGGATGCCGGAGTGCGACAGCACTTTCAGGACGGAGCACTAGCCCACCCGCCAGCCCAGGTCGAGTCGCTCGCCGTGCAGGACGGCGTAGACCGGCCGCGGGCGGCGGGGGTGGAAGACGATGGAGAAGAGCTCGCCCTCCGAGAGCGCCAGCTCCTGGGGCAGCCGGCGGAAGGTCACAACGCTGCGCTCGCCCGACGCGTCGGCGAACACGGCCTCGTAGCGCAGGCCCATCCAGCGCTTCTCGAGGCGCGGCCGGTCGACGCAGCGCGCGCCGATCATCGCGGGGAAGGCCTCCTCGCAGGCCGGGCAGCGCAGGCGCACCATCCGCCCGCCCGCGTCGGGTACCGGGCAGCGGCTGGCGCAGGTGGGGCAGGGCAGGACCCGGACCGGGGGCTCGGCGATCACCGGCTCGTCCGGTCCGGTCGCCGAGCCATCCGGGGCGGCGGCGGCCGGGCGGCGGAGGTCGTAGCGCTGCCGGAGCGCCGGATCGCCGAGCACCTGCCACGCGCCGTTGACGCGCTTGGTGATCTCGAGCGCCCGTTCGCGTTGGGCGGGATCCCGGAAGCGGTCGGGGTGGAAGGCCGCGAGCAGGAAGCGCCAGGCCTCCCGGATCTCCTCGGGGGCCGCGTCCGGCGCGATGCCGAGCGCCTCGTAGTGGTCGTCGTCGCCGGTCACCGTGCAGGCTGAGCATGACGGATCGCACGGCGATGGCCGAGTGCGCGTAGGCTTGCCGGGTGGAGGAACGGCCCCCGATCGGCGCCACTCTGCGTGAGGCGCGCCTCCGGCAGAACCTCGAGATCTCGGAGTGCGCCCGCGCGACCCGCATCCGGGAGCGCTACCTGGTCGCGATCGAGGACGGCCGCTTCGAGTCGCTCCCCGATCCGGCCTACGTCAACGGCTTCGTGCGGGCGTACGCCGCGCACCTCGGCGTGATCGTCGACGGCCCGGTGCGCGAGCTGCCCTCCGACCACGTCCTGACGCCGCTACCGGGCCGGCCGCGGCAGGTGCACGTGCGGGCCACCCGCGCGACGGCGCGGGGCACCGGCCGCCGCCACTGGTGGACGCGGCCGCGCCTGGTCGTCCCCGCCCTGATCGTCGCGGCGGTCGTCGCCGCCTCGCTGCTCGGGGTGGACCTGCCGCTCGTCTGACCGCCGGCTCAGTCGGCGGCCCGCGGCTCGGCGGCCAGGACGACGCAGTAGGGGCCGATCGCCCGGAGGCGCTCGGCGTCGTGCTCCGCGCCGCCTGCGACGAACGCGCCGATGCGGCCCGTCTCCTCGTCGAAGAGGACGTCCTCGAGCGATCCGACGGCCCGGCCCGCATCGTCGAGCACGAGTCGCCCGTCCAGGTCCAGGTGCCCCGCGGCGACCGCCTTCTCCAGATCATCCTTCGGTGGATGGGCCGCGTCCTCGCCGGCGATCACGATGCCGTCGGGGCCGAAGCCCGCCACGTCGGCCCAGTCGACCAGCGCGGCCCTCCGGCGACCACCCGCGACGTGGAGTGCGCGGATGCTGCGGGCGCCGGCGTCCACGACCACGTGACGGAGCTCCCCGACCGTCTCGGCGCTCGCGCGGCTGATCACGGGCCGCCCGTCGGCCTCGCTGAGACGCATCACGGCGCGTCCTCGCTCAGCCGTGCCCGGAAGGCGTCGACCGCGGCCCCGAACCCCGCGAGGTCGTCCTGGACGAAGTCGCGGACCGCGGCGGGCACCATCAGCGTCCGGCCGGAGACCGCGATCGTGTCGTCGACCGGTATCAGCAGCGTCGCCGCCGACCGGTCGCGCTCGACCTCCGGCCCGTCCACCTCGAACCCGACCACGCGGGCGCCGTCCTCCACCTCGAGGATCACGTCCACGACGCTGCCGAGCGCCGTTCCGGAGTCGGTCATGACCGCCGCGCCGATGACGTCGCGGTCGCTGCCGGTGGCGTCCTCCATCGCGCCGTCGCCACCGCCGAGCGCGCCTGCGCCGTCGATCATCACGGCGTCCGGCCCGAGGGCCGCCACGCGCGACCACGGCAGCACCTCCTTCATGGGCGAGCCGAGGAAACCGCGCCGGTTGAGCGTGAAGCCCACGAGCGTCGCGGAGGCGTGGTCGAAGACCACGTCCTTCACCTCGGCGACGTCCTCGGCGGTGTCGAGCGTGACCACCGGGCGCCCGGTGATCTCACGGGCGCGCATCAGGATGCTCATCTGTCCCGCCGCCGCCCGCGCGATGCCACGACGCCCCCGCCGCGCCGCCGGCGCTGCACGACCACGCCGACCGCCGCCAGCACCACCAGCGCGATCACGATGCTCAGGACGATCTCCACCCGCCACCCCCGTCGTCGCCGTCTTCCCCGGGTGCTACCCGACGCCGCGGCGACCCAACCCGGGCCGCTGCGGCGCCGCGGTCAGCGGCGGGACGCCCTCCGGGGCGCGAAGGGGTCCGACAGAGCCGGATCGGTGAGGAAGGTGCGGTCGGTCAGGGTCTTGAGGAACGCCACGAGATCGGACCGCTCCCGCGGCGTGAGGGTGATCCTCTCGATCAGCCCGCTCTTGTTCGGGTTGAGGCGTCCGTCGCCGGCGTCCGGTCCGCTCGTGATGTTCCGGCCGCCGTCGGCGTAGAAGCGCACCACGGCCTGGAGCGTCGCGATCGAGCCGTCGTGCATGTACGGCGCCGTGACGGCGACGTTGCGCAGCGTGGGCGCGCGGAACCTCCCCATGTCGCGTTGCAGGCCGGTCAGCTCGAACAGGCCGGTGTTGGGGCTCGGGAACGCGCCGGTGCCGCCGACGTTGAACAGGCCGGTGTTGTGGAAGGGCGTCTCGATCACCCGCTTGCCCGCATAGACGGTCTGGTCGTTGAAGTTGAAGCTCGTGTGGCAGTGGAAGCACTCGGCCCGCTCGCCGAAGAAGAGGTCCTTGCCGCGGGTCTCCCGCGCGGTGAGGCGGGCCCTGCCGGCGAGATAGCGGTCGTAGCGGCTGTCGCCCGAGATCATCGTGCGCTGGAAGGAGGAGATCGCCTTGACCACGTTGGTCAGCCCGATCGGCTTCGCCTGCGTGGGGAACGCGGCGGCGAACATCGTGCGGTAGCGCGGGTCGCGCATCAGGCGCCGGATCACCTTCGCCTTGTTGGCGTCGGTGATCCCCATCTCGACGGGGTTGTCGCCGAACAGGGGCACCTCCATCTGCTTCTCGAGGGTCACCAGCGACGGATTGGCCCAGGCCAGCGTGGCGTTGTAGGCGACGTTGGTGAGCGACGGTGCGCTGCGCGGGTGGAGCTCCCCGGTGGAGCCGATGGCGCGTGCACGTCCGTCGGTGAAGGCCTTCTCCTGGAGGTGGCAGCTCGAGCAGCTCTGACGGCCGTTGCCCGACAGGCGGGGGTCGTAGAAGAGCCGCCGGCCGAGCTCGACCTTGGCCTTCGACATGGGGTTCGAGGCGGGGACCCTCGGGGTGGGGAAGTTCTCGGGCAGGTCCCACGACCATCCTGTGGCCGCGGCGGACGCCGGGGCCGGGGCGCGCGACCCGGTCAGGGCGAGAAGGGCCAGCGCGGCGACGAGGCATGCGGCCCATCGCGGTCGAGGCGCCCCGCGGTGGGGCCGCATGCCCCCCGCCCGCGCGGGGCGGGGGGCACGGGCCGGGCTCACTTCGCCATCGCCCGGAAGACCGTCTGGCCGGAGCCGCCGTTCAGGGCGGTGCCGCTGCCGGTGCCGTCGGCGAGCCACCCGATCTTCATCGCGCCGAAGACGCCGGCGCACTCGGGGTCGGTGCCGCCCGACATGCAGCCCGGGGCGCCCGCCCTGTTGACGGTGATGTCCGTGCCCGCGAGCAGCGCCTTCAGATCGATGGCGACCTTCTGCGTCGTCGGGTCGAACTTCGCCAGCCGGATCGCCATCCGGTTCGAGCGGCTGCACGAGACCGTCGCCCCGGTGGCCGGGTCGCCGGTGCAGCCGGTGCTGCCGAGGTGGACGTTGAACGTCTTGGCCGACCAGGTGCCGGCGGCGCCGGCCGGGTCGGTGACCTCGATCTTGTTGAACTTGCGCCCCGACTGCCACGACCAGTTCATCGCCGCGATGTCGAGCGGCGCCGGCGCCGAGGTGATGTCGGTGTGGTTCAGGACGAACGGAACGCCCATGTACATCTTGACGCCGACGTACTCACCCTCGGGCACCGTGCCGGTGATCGTCGCGTTGATCTTCCTGTCGCCCTCGGTGCACGACCCGGCGCCGTTCTCCAGGTCGATCAGGCTGACCCGGTTGCCACCCCGCGTCAGGTTGTAGGCGTTGTTCTTGCCGAGCGTCAGCGGGACCGAGGTCTTGTTCCTGCGCGTGAGGCGGACGTTGGAGATGTAGAAGCGCAGGTCCTTCAGCGCCGCCGCGGTGGACCCGGTGCCGAGACCGGTGAGCGGGGTCGCGCACGAGACGGGGTCGGTCCCCGCCACGGCCGTGAACTGCAGGCTGACCTTCATGGTGTGCTTCTCGTCGCCGTGCGCCGAGGCGACGGGCGCGGTGACGGCGGCGGCGATGCCCGCCGCGGTGAGCGCGGAGGCGGCGACGACGGTGAGACGTCGGGATCGGTTCATGTGGTGTGCTCCTGGTCGCCGGCCCGTGGGGCCGGTGGGGGATGCGGTCCGCCGCCGCGACCCGATCGGGTGTGCGGGCGCGCGGAGCCGCGCGAATGGTGATCGCGAGTCCCTCCGGGCCGACCAGGGTGCTGCGGGCGCCTACCTGCGGGAGGCGGCGGCCACGAGTCCGTAACCGGCCCGGGAGAGGGACGGCAGCGGCGGACCGCGGCTCGACCGGGGCCGGAAGCGCCACTGCGACGGCGGGATGAGCGGGTGCCGCGGCACCTCGCCGGAGAGGCGGACGGCCGAACGGTGCAACGGACGGCGCAGGAGCGCCCGGGCGACCTCCATCGCCCGCAGCAGCAGCCCCTGTCCACCGCGCAGGAGCGCGGTGAGTACCAGGGCGAGCGCCAGGTGGACCACCACGGCGCCCGTCGTGATCAGCGGCCCGTGCGCGGCGTGATCGCCGCCGAGGCCGAGCGCCCATGGCGCCGTGTGCAGCAGCAGGTGCAGGCCGCTCTGGCCGAGCAGCAGCATCCCCAGCAGCGTGAGCGGGCTCCAGGCCCGGAAGCCGGCCGTGCGCCGGCTGACGCCGGGCAGGAACGCCACCGCGATCGCGCTGAGCCACAGGAGGGGCGCCACCGGCAGCACGCGTGCATCGCCGACGGTGAGGGCGTGCCCGATCAGCGTCGCCGCCAGGGCGCCGCCGACGAGCGCGGCCCGGCGGAGCGCGCGTGCGATCACGGGGCTCATCGGCGCAGCCTATGCCCCGCGGCGGTCGGCTGCTGTTGTCGAGAGGGGGCGACGCGCCATGGCAAGTGTCCCTCGTCGCCCGCGGAGAAACCGCATGGCTGTGCGGTTCTCCCGCAGCACGATCACCTCAGAGGAGCGCGGTCATCCGATCGACCACGTCGCGGAAGCCGGGGCCGGACCAGGGTCCATGGCCGAAGTTGCCCTCGACGAGCATCGGGCCACGGGTGGTGAGCGCCACGTCCCAGCCGTAGCTGCGGGCGGGGAGGAAGTGGGGGGCCGCGCGCTCGACGAGCTCGCGGGCGTCGGCGAGCAGCGGCAGGCGCAGGCCCTGTACCGGCCGGCCGTCGGGGAGTGCCGGCGAGCTCATCAGGCCCGCGCCGTCGGGCCGTCCGAAGCGGGCCGGGCCGACGCGCAGATCGGACAGGGAGATCTCGGCGAAGCCGTTGCCGGTCTCCCCGTTGCTGAAGTTGTCCACCGCGCCGCCCGCCATGCCGAGCCGGATGGCGGCGAAGAGCGTGTGCACGCGGCCGCCGGCGTCCACCATGGTGATCAGCCGGAGCGTCTGCAGCGTCTCGCTGGGGCAGATCGCGTCCACCTGGGGGTGGTTGCGCAGCCGCTCCTGGACGAGCATGAGGGAGGCCGGGCCGCGCGGCGGCACCAGTGCGCGGTAGAGGGCCGCCGGCTCGTGCTCGCGCCCGTCGTGATCGACGAGGCGGCCGCCCACGCGGCGGATCACCCAGACCCCTTGGCCGTGCCCCCCGTCGGAGGGCTTGACGATCACCTCCTCGGGCACGTCCTCGGCCATGAAACGCTCGAAGTCCCCGGCGCCGGCGATCACCCGCCCGGTCTCGCTCCAGCCGCCCTCCCGCCCGAGGACCCCGTAGAGCTCAGGGGTCGGCAGCCCGAGGGCGGCGCAGTAGCGGTGGAAGACCACCTTCTCGCTGGTGAGCGTCGACATCCCCTCGGGGTTGAGGGGCCTGCGCAGCGTCGTGGCCGTGTGGTTGCTGACGCAGCGCCGTCGCTCGTCCTCGGTCAGCGCCGGGTCGAGCGCGCCGTCCCAGAGGGCCTCGGTGTACTCCCAGCCACCCTCGCGGCGCGCCCGCCGCGCCCGCCGCGCCGCCGTGAGGAGCGACTCGCCGTGGGCGCGCGCCGACACCCGCGCCACGAACGCGAGCGCCCGGGCGTCGTCCACCACTCGGCGCACGCTCACGGGGCGGTCGCCAGGATATCGGCCGAGGGCCACGGGCCGTAGTCGGCGTCCGCATCGCGCAGCACCGGGCCGCGCGCGGTCGGGACGACATCCCAGCAGACCGTCCGCAGGGGGGGCATCAGTCGGGCCGCCCGCCGGGCGAGTTCGAGCGTCGCGTCCCAGTCGGGGACGGCGGCGGGCTCCCCGGGAGCCCGGTCCCCGGCGGACGGGGGCCACGAGTACGGGGTGCCGATGCCGCCGTCGTGCGCGACGTCGGCGACCCGGCGACCGGATCCCCCGGGGCCGCTCCCGTGCATCTCGACGAACGCGGCGATCACCTCCGCGGCCCCGTCGCGCCGCACAAGGGTCACGACCCGCACGCTCCAGGGCGCGGCTCCGTCCTGCGGCCCGAAGCCGGGGTGGGGGAGCACCTTCTCGCGCACGATCGCCAGATCGCACTGCGGTGGCGCCGTCGCCGCGTCGAGCACTGCGGCGGGCGTCATGCGGGCTCCGCCGCCGTCGACCAGCACGCC
>LNEQ01000081.1 GCA_001464995.1 Actinobacteria bacterium Ga0077541 | reverse complement strand
CGCCGCCGGGCCGAGCGCGGGATCGAGCAGCCCGAGGTCGGCCATCTCCTGCCAGCCGAACCCCCGGCGCCGCACGCGGCGCGCCTGGAGCGCGGTGCGCCAGACGGGTGCTCCGTGTGCGCGCGCGCTGACGCGCACGACGCGTCCCGTGCGCGCGATCTCACGTCCGGCGGCACGCAGCCGCCGGGCGCCGACGAGGTCCTCTCCCATACTCTCTCCCATGGCCACCCCTGCGCCGTGAGCCTAACCGGGGCCGGCGGCGCCTGTCCCCCCCCGTTCGTCCGGGTCGGCGGCCGGGGGCGCTAGGAGGGGCCGGGCTGGTCCGGGCGTCGCGGTTCGCGCAGGGTGCCCGCGTGGGCGCGCGCCGTGGGGTCGCGACGCGACTTCACGACGCTGGCGATCGTGGTGACGGTGAGCACGACCCCGATCACGATCAGCGAGAGGCCCGTGGAGATCTCCGGGACATCGTTGTTCTGCAGGTGGATGTAGTGGAGCACCAGCTTGAAGCCGATGAAGGCCAGGATCAGGGCGAGCCCGGTCGACAGGTAGACGAGGCGGTCGAGCAGGCCGGACACCAGGAAGTAGAGCGCGCGCAGGCCGAGCAGCGCGAACGCGTTGGCCGTGAAGACGATGAACGCCTCCTCGGTGACGCCGAAGACGGCCGGGATCGAGTCGAGCGCGAAGAGCAGGTCGGTCGTGCCGATCGTGAGGAGCACGAGGAACATCGGCGTGAGCATCCGCCGGCCGCCGATGCGGGTGATGATCTTGGCGCCGTGGTAGTCGTCGGTGAAGGCGAAGCGGCGGCGCGCGAAGCCCACCAGCTTGTTGTCCTCGATCGTGGGGTCCTCGTCGCGGTGCCGGAAGAGCTGGACGGCGGTGGCGAGCAGCAGCAGCCCGAACAGCAGGAACATGAACGAGAAGGCGGCGAGGAGGGCGGCGCCGAGGGCGATGAAGATCGCCCTCAGGATGAGCGCCAGGATGATCCCGAACGTGAGCACGCGCTGCTGGTGCTCGGCGGGGACCGCGAACGTGGACATGATGATCACGAAGACGAAGAGGTTGTCGACCGACAGGCTCTTCTCGACGATGTAGCCCGCGAAGTACTCGGTGCCGTAGTCCCAGCCGGCGATCGACCCGAAGACGATGCCGAAGGCGACCGCCACCCCGATGTAGAAGACCGACCATGCCACGGCCTCGCGGAAGCCCACGACGTGGGCGCGGCCGCCGGCCGTCACGGTGAGGTCCAGGGCCAGCAGGCCGAGGATGAGGGCGATCGTCACCGTCCAGGCGACGAGGGTCACGTCGAGCACGGGGGGCATCATGCCCGAATCGGGCGCCTCCCAGACCGGTGGCGGTCCTCACGTCCTCATAACGGCCTCCGCACAGTTCCCCCACCGGGCTGTCGTAGGGTCGCCGCCATGCGATGGAACGCCGCCGCCGTGGGCGCCGCAGCCCTGCTCCTCGCCGCCTCCGGGCCGGCGCTCGCCGAGACCGCGACCCGTGCCGACGGCAAGGGCCGCACGATCACCTTCGACCTGCAGGCGCCCGGAGTGGACGTCGACGGGTACGCACGGCTGTTGTCGGAGTCGCTGCACGGGGACGAGATCAGCACCGTCGTCGTCCGCGTGGTCCCCGGTCCGGCGATCGCGACCGAGTGCGGCGCCGGCGCCGCGGCGTGCTTCCAGCGCATCGGCGACGACTCGCGCATCATCGTCCCGGCCACCACGGCGACCGGGGT
>LNEQ01000080.1 GCA_001464995.1 Actinobacteria bacterium Ga0077541 | reverse complement strand
GGATCGGCGAGATCGTCGATCGGCAGGCGCCAGACGAAGCCCTCGCCGGTCAGGTTCTGGATGTCGCCGCCGCCGCTGATGCCGAACGAGACCGCCGAGACGTAGACGTGCTCGTCGGTGGTGGCCACCTGCGGGAAGTCGAGGAAGCGGTCCGGGCCGAGCCCGAGGTCGCGCGAGTCGAATGCGAAGCTGCACACCTCGGGCGTGAGTACGTCGGCGACGTTCTCCAGCAGGTGCGCACGGTTGCGGAACACCGTGAGGCGGATCGTGTTGACCCGTTCGCCGTCGCCGTCGTTCGCGGACGTGTCCGAGGTCATGTGGGTCCAGACGAACATCGACGAGGGACCCTGGTCGATGGCGACGACGGTCTGGTCGCAGCAGAAGACGTCTCCGGGAGCCTCTCCGCCGGCAGCCGTCTGGGGCGCGTCATCCCAGGCGAGCACGGTCTGGGTGCGCGCTGTGAACGGCGTATGGCCGTTGTCCTCCGAGATCGCCATGAAGTGGTTGCCGACGGCGAGGACGGCGTTGCGGTCGTTGGCGGCCATCGGCTGGGCGAGGGTGTTCGTCTGACCCGCGGTGCCGGGCATGATCTCCGACAGCCGGAAGATCTCGAGATCGTCCTCGGGCTCCGCGTCGGGCGGATCGGCGGGCGGGAGCTCCTCGGGAAGGTCGACCTGCTCGGTGTTGCCCGCATCGTCCGGTGCGGTCTGCAGCCGCGAGGAGGACGTGTCGCGACCACCGCGCACGCGCTTCACGCGCTTGGGCGGTCGCAGCAGCGTCCGCTCCCCCACGACCGTGCCCGACCCGGCCCGGACGCCGTCCGCCTGGACGCGCAGCTTCGGAGGCGCTCCGGCCGCGCTCGGCGCGAGGACACCGAGGCTGATGGCGGTTGCCACGAGGATGGCGATCGGCTGTCTCGGCATCGGGTTCCTCCGCATGGGTGCCGCGTCCGGGAGTCGCAGAGGACGCTAGAACAGCCCCCGGGGCGGGGAATCCGTGAGACCACCCAGCGTTAAGGCCATCGGATCGGCTGCGGAGCGGCGATCGCCGGCGTCACCCGCTCGTTCACCGACGCCGCCCGGCGCATGGCGCGCGACCCTGGGGCCGCGCGCCATGCGCCGGGGCGGGGTGGATCAGCCGACCAGGCCGCCCTGCGAGTCGATGGTGACCTCCGACAGGCTGCCGTCCGGCGCCTTTCGGATGACGCGGATGACGACGTCGGAGGCGCTGGCCGCGAGGCCCTTCTTCGCGAAGTACGTGCGCAACACGATGCGGCGGCCCGGCGTCTGGTTGCTGAGCACCGGCGCGCTGTAGCGCTTGGAGAGCGTGCGCTTGCCGAGGGCGCTTCCGGGCAGCTGGGTCAGCCGCTTGCCGGTGGTGCGGTTGGTGTAGATGAAGGTGTAGCGGCCGGTGTCCTCGAGCTCGACGCGCGCGACGGTGCGGGTCTGGCCGCGGTTCGCCGGGCCCGTGCCCACCGTCGCCTCGAGGGGCGCGATGAACGACGCGGGGGCCGGGGCGGCGGGGGCCGGGGCCGGGCTCGCCGGCGGTGCGGGCGCCGCCGGACCGGCGACGGTGAGGGTGGAGGCGCCGAAGCCCTTGGTCAGGCTGCCGGTGACGACCAGGTCCTGCTCGTTGACCGTGTAGGTGCCCGCGGCCCCGGTGACCGGCACCGAGAGGGTGCAGTTGCCGGCCGCCGACACGGACGCCCCCGACAGCGCGACCGACGTGGCGCCGGTTGCGCCCATGGCCGTGCCGCCGCACGAGTTGGTCGGTGCGCCCGCGACCGTCAGCCCGGCGGGCAGGGCCAGCGAGAAGCCGAGGCCGGTCGCCGGCGAGAAGAGCGTGTTGACGATCTGGAACTCGAGTGGGGCCGACTCGCCGGCCGCGATCGTCGGGGTCGGGAAGCCGGCGGTGATGCCCGTCGCCTGGAAGTTGACGATCGTCTGCATGGCGCGGGTGTACGTCCCCGGGGTGCTCGGGATCGTCCACTGCACGTCGATGCCGGCGTCATGGCTGGAGGTGTCGGCGACGTCCGACAGATCGTTGCCCGCGGCGATGTCAGTGTACGGAGCGCTGTAGGGCCCGACGAACCAGTGGCTGAACGGGGTCGAGCCCTCGATCTCGCCGTAGGCGACGAAGATGCCGCTGTTCTCGTTGACCTCGTAGGCGACGCGTCGCGGTGAGCTGACCGTCACACCCCTGCCCTGGTCGTCGTCGCCCGGCGCGGCATCGCCGCCGATGTAGAACTTCACCGGCGCCGTGTTGCCCGCGGGGATCGTGAACGCGAACGACTCGGTGTAGTAGGGATTCGGATACGTGTAGGAGATGGACCGCTCCATCACGTAGGTGAGGCCGCCCTGGACGGTCGTGTACCGGATCCGGGCGCCGCCGTCGCCGGTGGGGGTGCTGGGCAGCGTGGTGGACCCGGCGGCGGTGCGCACGGCCGAGCCGGTGGTCTCGAGGATCTCCACCGCGCTCCAGCTCTGGGCGTTCTCGTTGGCGGAGGCGCCTGCCTCGCCGACGAGCTGGCCACCGATGTTGAGCTGCGGGCTGACGCCGCCGCAGCACCACTGGCCGGTGTTGGCGAAGTAGTGCTGGTCCGACCCGTCCTCCGGCACGCCCTGCCCGGGCTGCGGCGCACCCAGCGGCCGGAAGCCGCTGTCGCCGTTGACCACCGACTGCAGGCCGTCCGAGCCGTTGGCGAGGCGGCCGCCTCCGGGGTTGATGACCACCATGTCGGCGCCGTTCTGACTCGTGGCGCCGATCGAGGGCGGCGCGAGCGCGAGCCCGCCGAGCATGGTGAGCCCCGCCAGGCCGAGCGCAGCACGGCGGCGGGAGGATCGGAGACGGATCGGGTGCGTCACGGGGGGCCTTCCGGGGATCGGTTGACGGGTCGGGGTGTCCCGTCCGTCAATCGACCGTTACGGTGTCGGCTTGATAATCAGTGGCACGGCCGTCGGGCGGCCCCCGGGCTCAGCCCGTGCGCAGGCGGTACCAGAGGACGCCGGCCGCATCGACCTTGCGCTGGACGCGGCGGTGCTTGCTGAGATCGCGGAGCGCCCGCTCGATCACCGGGCCGGGAGCGCGCACCCCGTAGAAGCGCTCGAGGTCGTGGCCGAGGTGTTCCGCCGCTGACCAGCCGGATCTGCCGGGGCGGATCCTGTCGGCCATGCACTTCTCCAGGGCGTCGACGAGACGGCCTGCCTGCTGCAGGGTGTAGGTCGTCTCGGATGTGCGTGCGGACTCGGGCAGGGGACCCTCCATCTCCGCGGTCGGTCGGTCGCCCTGCTCGAGTTGTCGGAAACTCTTGATGCGATCTTGACTCCGGGGCGCCCGGAACGGGCGGCGGGAGGAGCGCGCGATCGGGCGGCGAAGCCGTCACGGTGGCCGCCGTCAGGATCACATCGGGCCCCCTCCGCGGGGTCGAGCTGGAGCACGGAGTGCGTCGCGGGCCGCGTCGCCTGCGCTCCCTGGTGCGCCTCCTCCGCACCCTTCCCGCCCGTCGCGCGCCGCGCCCGGGGGGCTGAGGCCGCTCAGCCGAGCAGGCCCGCGATGGCGGTCGCCGCCTCGTGGGGGGTGAGCACGGCGGGGATCGCGGGCCGGGCGCCGGGCGCCGGATCGGTGAGGGACGCGAGGTCCTGCAGATGCCGCGCCTCGCCGGCGGCGATCCCGGCGGCGAGGGCCCGGAGCGCCGGGTCGGCCAGGGCGGGCACCGCCCCGAGGAAGGCGCCGAGCGCCGCGCGCTCCAGGGCCACCCCCATGCGCAGCGTGGAGGCCGGCGACCCGAAGGTGCCCGACGGCCATCCGAAGCGCAGGCGAACGG
>LNEQ01000079.1 GCA_001464995.1 Actinobacteria bacterium Ga0077541 | reverse complement strand
CGCACGGGCACCTTCACCTGCACCGGGGCGCGTTAGGCCGGGCCGGGCTCCTCACCGGGGGCGGCCGCCGCGAGCAGGGCGGCGGCCTCGGCGAGCTGCGCCGGGCCTGGCTCGGTGCCGGGCTCGATGCGGGGCGCCGATCGGATCGCCTCAGCCGAGTGGGGCACGGCGATGCCCCGGAGCGCGTCGTCGAGGCGAGTGGGTTCGACCGGCACCAGGTGGGCGCCGTCGAGGGCGCCTGCGTTCTCAGCCCGTCCACGTCGATGTGCGCGTCGCGGACCGAGCCGACCGGCTCGCCCAGGGCATCGGTCACGGTGACGTCGAGGATCGCCGCGAGCGACACCAGTCGTGGCTCGGGCGGCGCCTCCGGCAGCGCGCCGACCATCTCGGCGAGCCGGCCGAGGTCGGCGGTCGGGTCGCCCCCCGGGGTCGCGCCGGGGTCGCTGTCGATCCGCAGCACGACGCGGGTCGTCTCGGCGGTGACCGGCTCGAGGGTGATGAGGCCCGTGTGGACGGGCGCCTCGCGTGAGGTCCATCCGACCGAGACGTCGTCCACCATCTCGGTGACGGCGGCCGGCCACCACCGGGCGTCCGGACCGTCGGTGCGGAACTGGAGCGACCCGTCGCCGGGAGCCCTCACCTCGGCGATCCCGCGCAGGAACCGCGGGTAGCCGGCCGGGTCGCGGACGGCCTCGAAGACCTGGGCGACCGGGGCGGCGAGCTCCACCGACCTCTCGTGTGACGTGACCATGCCCTTGTGCCTACCCGCAGCGGCCGCGCGTCACGCCCGCGTGCGCCCGAGACGCCGCGGGGCGGGGCGGGATGGACTCCGCGACCGCCGGCGGGACCCGCCGGCGGTCGCCGTCCCTCAGAGCAGGATCACCAACAGGATGATGATGATGATCAGCAGGAGCACTCCGCCGCCGATGTACATCCGTCTCTCCTTCACGTAGCGATGAGGACGGAGGGGTCGATCGGGGAGCAGCGCTCCCGGGGGCCCCTCGCCCCTGGCGCTGCCGTGGTTCCCCGAGGAGCGCGAGGCGAACCCGACGATTCGCCGGAATCGCCGATCGGGGGTGCGCAACGCCGACTCACGGAGTGCGCGGAGCAGACCTGACTCATGCGCCAGACAGGATTCGAACCTGTGACCTCCGGTTTCGTAG
>LNEQ01000078.1 GCA_001464995.1 Actinobacteria bacterium Ga0077541 | reverse complement strand
GCCTTGGGGACCAGCTCGCCGAACACCACGGAGAGATAGGTCACCACGGCGAAGGCGATCACGAAGCCGAGCCAGGGCGGCGCGCCGCCGCCGAGCAGGTCCCGGACCAGCGGCTCGCCGATGGCGCCGGTGAGGATCCCGAGGGCGGTGATCCCCACCTGGACGGTGGCGATCACGCGCACCGGGTCGTCCATCAGCCGCAACGCCGCCCGTGCGCCGAGGTGACCCGCACCCGCCTGCTCGGAGAGCGCGCCGCGCCGCGCCGTCACGACGCTGTACTCGCCGATCACGAAGAAGGCGTTCGCCCCCACGAGGGCCAGTACGACGGCGATCCTCCAGATATCGTCCACGCCGCTATCCATACCAGCTCACCTGCGGCCCCCGGACTCCTGCGGGCAGCGTTCTCCGTCGCACCTCACCCCCTTGGCGTGCGCCCTGCGCGTCCCGGACGTCACGGCTCGGGCGGGAGGGCGGCGCGGGAGGCGGCCAGGCGGCGGCGCAGCAGCTTCTCGGCGCCCACGACGACCGAGACGGCGGCGCCCGCCGCCAGGATCCGCGCCCACGACTCGGGCGACAGGCCCTCGGTCTGGAACAACGCCTGCATGAAGGGGGCGTAGGTGAACAGCAGCTGCAGGACCGCCGTGACCGCCACGCCCACCACGAGCCAGGGGTTGGAGAACACCCCGACCGACAGGAACGACCGGTTCAGCGACCGGCAGTTGAGCAGGTAGAAGGCCTCGCCGACCACGAACACGTTCACCGCGACCGTCCGGGCCTCGTCGACCGAGGCGCCGAGGTGCAGCTCCAGCGCGAACAACCCGTAGGACCCCGCGAGCAGCAGGCCGGACACCAGGACGATCCGCTCGATCAGCGCACCGGTGAGGATGGGCTGGGCAGGGTCGCGCGGAGGTCGCCGCATCGCCTCGTCCTCGAGCCGCTCGAACGCCAGCATCAGGCCGAGGGCGACCGCGGTCGTCATGTTGATCCACAGGATCTGGGTCGGGAGGATCGGCAGCGTCGCGCCCAGCACGATGGCGACGAGGATCACGAAGCCCTCTCCCAGGTTGGTCGGGAGGGTCCAGACGATGAACTTGGTGATGTTGTCGAAGACCCGGCGCCCCTCCTCGACGGCCCCGGCGATGGTGGCGAAGTCATCGTCGGCGAGCACGATGTCCGCCGACTCCTTCGCCACCTCGGTGCCCTGCACGCCCATCGCGATGCCGAGGTCGGCCTGCTTCAGGGCCGGGGCGTCGTTGACCCCGTCGCCGGTCATCGCCACGACGTGCCCGTCGGCCTGCAGCCCCTCCACCAACCGCAGCTTCTGCTCCGGGGACACGCGGGCGAACACGTCGGTGGCGTCCACGACACCGGGCAGCGCGCGGGCGTCGGTGGCCTCCAGCTCCGCACCGGTCATGGAGACCGGCTCCCGCTCCCCCGCCAGGCCGATGCGCCGGGCGATCGCACGCGCCGTCTCGAGCTGGTCCCCGGTCACCATCTTCACCGCGATGCCCGCGGCACGGCATTCGGCGACCGCGGCGATCGCCTCCGGGCGGGGCGGGTCCAGCATCCCCTGCAGGCCCAGCAGCGTCATGCCGGTCACATCCTCCTCGGCGATCGACGCGAGCCCGGGCGCGGGGCGCGTGGCGAACGCCAGCACCCGGAGCCCCTCGGCCGCGAGGGCGGCCGCCTCGCGGTGGACGAGGTCCCGGTCGATCGGCACGGGGCCCTCCGCTCCCTGCATCCGGGTGCACCGCTCCAGGATCCGCTCGACGGCGCCCTTGGCGTTGATCGCGCGCGCCGTGGGGTCGCCCCGCTCCGAGGCGAACGGCACCACGTCGATCCGGGGGGCGGCCGATCGCACCGCGGCCACGGCACCGACCCCGCGCTCCGCCGAGGCGAGGAGCGCGCCCTCGGTGGGATCGCCCACCACCGCCCAGTCCTCGTCGCGCTCGCGCAGGCGGGCGTCGTTGCACAGCGCCCCGACGCGCAGGCACGCCCCAAGGCCCCCGGCCGGCGGGCCCACGGGCGCCCCTGCCGCCATCACCCGCCCCTCGGGGGAGTAGCCCTCCCCCTCGATCTCGTACCGCCGGCCGTCCGCCCACACCGCCCGTACCACCATGCGGTTCTGGGTCAGCGTTCCGGTCTTGTCGCTGCAGATCACCGTCGTGCTGCCGAGCGTCTCGGCGGCCGGCAGCCGCCGGACGATCGCGCGGCGCTGGGCCATGCGGCTCACGCCGATCGCGAGGGCGATCGTCACCGCCGCGGGGAGCCCCTCGGGGATGGCGCCGACGGCCAGCGCGACTGCCGCCGTGAACATGTCGGCGGCCGGCTCGCCCCGCGCCAGGCCGAGGGTGAAGGTGAGCGCCGCGAGGATGAGGATGGCCACCGTCAGGAGCCGCCCGAACTCGGCGATCCGGCGCGTCAG
>LNEQ01000077.1 GCA_001464995.1 Actinobacteria bacterium Ga0077541 | reverse complement strand
ATGAGCCTGATCGTGCTCATCCCCCTCGCCGCGCTGACGGCGGGGGCCTTCGAGGAGGGCCTGGGCGGCTTCTGGGACTCGATCACGAGTCCCGCCGCATGGGCGGCCGTGCGCCTCACCATCGAGGTGTCGCTGATCGTCACCCTCATCAACGCCGTCATGGGCACCCTGATCGCCTGGGTGCTCGTACGGGACCGCTTCCCGGGCAAGGGCATCGTCAACAGCCTCATCGACCTGCCGTTCGCCCTGCCGACGATCGTCGCCGGCCTCACGCTGCTCGCCCTGTACGGGCCGCGTGGGCCGGTGGGGATCAACATCGCCTTCACGAAGGCCGGCATCGTCCTGGCCCTCCTGCTCGTCACGCTCCCCTTCGTGGTGCGCGCGGTGCAGCCCGTGCTGCTCGAGCTCGACCGTGAGATGGAGCAGGCCGCCGCGTCGCTCGGCGCCGGGCCCCTCACGATCTTCCGCCGGATCATCCTCCCCAACCTCTTCCCCGCCGTCATCGGCGGCTGCGGGCTCGCGTTCTCGCGGGCCCTGGGGGAGTTCGGCTCGCTCGTGCTGATCACCGGCAACATCCCGTTCCAGGACCAGGTCGCCTCCTTCTACATCTACAGCCAGATCGAGTCGGACAACCGCCAGGCGGCGGCCGCGGTGTCGGTCTTCCTGCTCGTGCTGTCGCTCGCCGCGCTGCTGGTCCTCTCCGCCCTCGAGCGCTGGACCTCGCGCCATGCCCGCTGAGGCCGATCCCATCGCGATCCCGCAACGGATGGGCACGCGACGCGAGCGTACGGCCGAGCGCGGCTCCCGCTACCTGCTGCGCACGATCGCGCTCGCCTACCTCGCCGTGCTGCTCGCCGCGCCGCTCGCGCTCGTCTTCTGGAACACCTTCCAGGACGGCTTCGGCGCCGCGATCGAGGCGGTCACCACCGATGCCGCGCTCCACGCCCTCTGGCTCACCATCCTGATCACGGCGATCGCCGTGCCCCTGAACGCGATCTTCGGCGTCGCCGCCGCGTTGATCCTGGTGCGCAAGCGGGTGCCCGGCCGACCCCTGATCAGCGCGCTCATCGATCTCCCACTCGCTCTCTCGCCGGTCGTCGTCGGGCTCGCGATCCTGCTCGTGTGGGGCCGCAACGGCTGGTTCGGCCCCGCGACCGAGAGCCTCGGCATCCAGGTGATCTTCGCCCTGCCCGGCATGGTGCTGGCCACGATCTTCATCTGCCTGCCCTTCGTGGTCCGCGAGGTGGTGCCGGTGCTCCGCGAGGTCGGCACCGACCAGGAGGAGGCCGCGGCCACCCTCGGCGCGGGCGGCTTCCAGACCTTCTGGCGCATCACCCTCCCCGCCATCCGCTGGGGGATCATCTACGGGGTCGTCCTCACCACCGCCCGCGCCCTCGGCGAGTACGGCGCGGTGCGCGTCGTCTCCGGCGGCATCGCCGGCAAGACCGAGACCCTCACCCTGCACGTGGAGGAGCGCTTCCAGGCCTTCGACTACGTCGCCGCCTACGGCTCCTCCGTCGTCCTCGCGATCCTCGCACTGGCGACCGTCCTGCTCATGAACCTGCTCAACCGGAAGGGAGGTGGCGGTGGCGATCACGGTCACTGACATCAACAAGCGCTTCGGCGACTTCACGGCGCTCGACGACGTGAGCCTGGAGGTCCCCGGCGGATCCCTCACGGCGCTGCTCGGCCCCTCGGGCTCGGGCAAGTCGACCCTGCTGCGCGTCATCGTCCGGGCGCGTCGAGATCTCCGGCGAGGACGCCACCACCGTCCCCACCCAGAAGCGCGGCGTCGGCTTCGTGTTCCAGCACTACGCCGCGTTCAAGCACATGACCGTCCGCGACAACGTCGCCTTCGGCATGGCGATCCGCAAGCGCTCCAAGGCGGAGATCCGCGACCGCGTCGACGAGCTGCTCGGGCTGGTGCAGCTGAACGGGCTCGCCGACCGCTACCCGAGCCAGCTCTCGGGCGGCCAGCGCCAGCGCATGGCACTCGCGCGGGCGCTCGCCGTGGAGCCCAAGGTGCTCCTGCTCGACGAGCCCTTCGGCGCCCTCGACGCCCGCGTGCGCAAGGAGCTGCGCGCCTGGCTGCGCCGCCTCCACGAGGAGGTGCATCAGACCACCGTCCTGGTGACGCACGACCAGGAGGAGGCGATGGAGGTCGCCGACACGATCGCCGTGATGGACGAGGGCCGGATCCAGCAGGTCGGCAGCCCGCGCGACATCTACGAGAACCCGGTCAACGAGTTCGTGATGACGTTCGTCGG
>LNEQ01000076.1 GCA_001464995.1 Actinobacteria bacterium Ga0077541 | reverse complement strand
TCGGCGCAGGTCACGCGCGAGGTGGCCGACGACCTCGGCCTGGCGCCCGGCTCGTCGATCTTCGTGCGCCCCACCAACGAGCGCGTCTTCTCGGAGACCGGCGCCGGAATCTGACCCGGCATCCCCGGCGCCCGTCAGGCGCCGGGGATGCGGAGGGTCAGGCGGGGGTGACCTCGCGCAGCGTGCCGGTCTCCACCTCGTAGACGAAGCCGCGCACCTTGTCCTTCTTCGGGATGAACGGGCTCGCGGCGATGCGGGCGAGCGACTGGCGCACGTCGCCCTCCACGTGCGGGAAGGCCTCGGCGGCCCACGACGGGCGCTGACCGACCTCGGCCTCGATGCCCTGGCGGAACTCGTCGTCGCTGAACGTGAGCATCCCGCAGTCGGTGTGGTGGATCAGGACGATCTCCTCGGTCCCGAGGAGCCGCTGCGAGATCGCCAGCGAGCGGATCGCGTCCTCGGTGACCACGCCTCCGGCGTTGCGGATGACGTGGCCGTCGCCCTCGGCGAGGCCGAGCACCTTCTGGGGATCGAGTCGCGCGTCCATGCACGCGACCACGGCCACCTTGCGGGCCGGGGGCATGGGCAGGTCGCCCTTGTCGAATCCGTCGGCGTA
>LNEQ01000075.1 GCA_001464995.1 Actinobacteria bacterium Ga0077541 | reverse complement strand
ACCACCGAGATCACGACCTTGCCCGCGAGGGCGTCGGCCATCGGCGGGATCGTGCCCTCGATGCCCTCCCACGGGATCGACACGACCGCGAGCTCGCCCTCCTCCGCCGCCGCGACGTTCTCGCGGGGGGTGAAGGTGCCCGAGGGAAAGGCCTCGGAGAGGGTGGCCGCGGCCTGATCGGCCCGCTCCTGGCTGCGCGAGCCCACGATGATCTCGTGGCCCGCGGCCGCGAAGTTGATGGCGAGGCCACGGCCGAGGTCGCCGGTACCGCCGAAGATCGCGATCTTCATCTGGTCACTCATCTCCCGTCGTGATGTCATCGCCGGCCCGGCGTCGGGCGGCGTCGAGCGTGTTCTTCAACAGATACGCGATGGTCATGGGCCCGACCCCTCCGGGGACCGGGGTGATCCAGCCGGCCACCTCCGCCGCCTCCGCGGTCGCCACGTCTCCGCGCAGACCCGCATCGGTGCGATTGATGCCGACGTCCACCACCGCCGCCCCCGGCTTGATCCAGTCCCCCCGGATCATCTCCGGGCGACCGACCGCCGCGACGAGGATATCCGCCGTGCGGCACAGCGCGGGGAGATCCTTCGTGCGCGAGTGCGCCACGGTGACGGTCGCGCTGCGGGCGATCAGCAGCAGGGCCATCGGCTTGCCGACGATCAGGCTGCGGCCGACGACCACGGCCGTGGCCCCCTCGAGGGGCACCCCGGCCCTGTCGAGCACCCACATGACACCCGCGGGCGTGCACGGGACGGAGCCCGGCTCCCCCCGCACAAGGCGCCCCAGGTTGACCGGCGCGAAGCCGTCCACGTCCTTGAGTGGGTCGATGCGGTTGGCGATCAGCACCTCCGACAGCTGATCGGGGACGGGCAGCTGCACCAGCATCCCATCGATCGCGTCGTCGGCGTTGAGCTCGTCGATGACGGCGTCGAGCTCGGCCTGGGTGGTCTCGATCGGCAGCACGATACGCCGCGAGATCATCCCCGCCTCCTCCGCCGCGCGGGCCTTGCCCGCCTGGTAGAGCTCGGAGGCCGGGTCGTCGCCGACCTGGATGCCGACGAGCCCGGGGACCCGCCTGTGCCGCTCCCGGAACGCGGCGACGTCGACCGCCACCTCGGCCCGCAGGGCGGCCGCCTCCGCCTTGCCGTCGATCACGATCGCCGCCATCAGCCCACCTTCCTCATCGGCGCCGCGCCGGCCATCAGCCGCCGCTCGGCACCGTCCTGTGCGAACCGCACCTTCACCAGATCCCCCCCGCCCTCGATCGCCGTCACCACACCCTCGCCGAACGTCGCGTGCAGCACCGAGTCGCCCGTCACGAGCGACGTCCCCCCGCGCGGCGCCGCGGCCGCGGCCGACGCGAACGTCTCCCGTGGCCGGCGGCCGCCCGGCGGGCCGGCGAGGGCGTCGAGTGGCAGCTCACCGAGGAAGCGCGAGGGCAGGCGGTAGTCGCGGCCGCCGTGCATCGCGCGGCTCTCGGCATGCGTCAGCACGAGGTGGCGCCGCGCGCGCGTCAGGCCCACGTAGAACAGGCGCCGCTCCTCCTGCAGGGTCTCGGGCGTGTCGGAGCGCGAGTGCGGGAAGAGGCCCTCCTCGAGGCCGGTGATCACCACGGTGTCGAACTCGAGGCCCTTGGCGTTGTGGATCGTCATCAGGGTGACGGCGCCCTGCGACTCCTCGAGCGTGTCGGCGTCCGCCTGGAGGGCGATGCCCTCGAGGAAGCCCGCGAGGGTCGACTCGGGCGCCGAGGCGTCGTACTCGGCCGCCACCCGGACCATCTCCTC
>LNEQ01000074.1 GCA_001464995.1 Actinobacteria bacterium Ga0077541 | reverse complement strand
CAGCGCCCCCGACGCGGCGACCGTCGCCCTCTGGCCCGGGGTGATGCCCGACACCTCGTCGGGGCGGAGGATCGCGTCGGCGATCGGCAGGTCGAACGCGCGCGCGTACGCCTCGAGCTTCGCCAGGCAGCCGGGTCCGAGGCCCCTCTTGGGGGCCCCCAGCATGCGCGCCAGGCTGACCCCGTCGGCCGGATTGGCCACCACCCGCAGGTAGGACAGGAGGTCGCGGACCTCGGCGCGCTCGTAGAAGCGCGGCCCTCCCACGACCTGGTACGAGATCCCGCGCCGCACCAGTTGGTCCTCGATCGCGCGGCTCTGTGCGTTGGTGCGGTAGAAGACCGCGAACTCCGACAGGCTGCCTCCGCGACCGAGCGCCGCGTCGATCTCGCCGGCCACGAGCCGGGCCTCCTCGTGCTCGTCGCGGCACGAGGCGACCGTGATGGGCTCGCCGTCGCCGAGGTCGGTCCACAGGCGCTTGGGATGCCGGTGCGGGTTGCGCTCGACCACCGCGTTGGCCGCCCGCAGGATGGTGCCCGTGGAGCGGTAGTTCTGCTCGAGGGCGACCACGTGCGCGTTCGGGTAGTCCCGCTCGAAGTCGAGGATGTTGCGCACGTCTGCGCCGCGCCAGGAGTAGATGCCCTGGTCGTCGTCGCCCACCGCCACGACGTTGCGCTGCGGCTCGGCCAGGGCGTGTCCTGGTACTCGTCGACCAGCACGTGCTGGAACCGGGTCTGCCAGCGGTGGCGGACCGCCTCGTTGCCCTCCAGCAGCTGGGCGGTGACCATGAGGAGGTCGTCGAAGTCCATCGCCCCGTTGTCGCGCAGGGCCGCGGCGTAGCGCGTGTAGACCCGGGCCAGGACCTCGTCATTGAACGACCCCGCCTGCGCCGCCATCTCCTCCGGGCTTTGGAGCAGTGTCTTGGCGTCGGAGATGCGCGCCTGGACGGCCCGGGGGGCCACGCGCTTGGGGTCGACCTCCTCCTCGACGAGGCAGCGGCGGATCAGGCGCAGCTGGTCGTCGCCGTCGTAGATCGAGAAATCGCGGGCGTACCCGGCCTCCTCGGCCTCGCGGCGCAGGATGCGGACGCAGGCCGAGTGGAAGGTCGATGCCCAGATCGCGCGCGCCCGGGGGCCCACGAGCCGGCCGATGCGGTCGCGCATCTCGCCGGCGGCCTTGTTGGTGAAGGTGATGGCGAGGACGCCCTCCGGCGGCACCCCGACCTCGCCGATCAGGCGGGCGACGCGGTGGGTCAGGACCCGGGTCTTGCCGCTCCCGGCGCCGGCAAGCACGAGCAGCGGCCCGTCGCCGTGGAGGACGGCCTCGCGCTGCGGGGGATTGAGGCCGTCGAGCAGGTCGGACACTGCCGGATCCTATCGGAGGTGTCCGACATCGCTGCCCGGGGAACATCCTTCTCGTGACCCCGTCCGGCTTCGCTCCCCACCCACCCGCCGGCCGCCTGCTCGAGGGGCGCCGCGCGCTGGTCACCGGCGCCACCTCCGGGATCGGTCAGGCGGTGGCCTACGAGCTGGCCGCCCACGGGGCGGCGGTGGCGCTGGGGTACCGCAGCGATCCCGACACCGCCGGCGGGATGGTGGAGGAGATGACCGCGGCCGGGTGCCCGGCCGTCGCCGTGCGCGTCGACGTGTCGAGTGAGGACTCGGTCCGGACCGGCTTCGCCCAGGCCACCACCGCGCTCGGCGCGATCGACGTGGTGGTCTGCAACGCCGGCGTGGAGTCGCCGAGCCCCATGGTCGACATGTCGCTCGAGCAGTGGCGCGCGGTGATCGACGTCAACCTGACCGGCACCTTCCTCTGCAGCCGGGAGGCCGCCCGCGGCATGATCGCCGCCGGGGGCGGCGGCGTGATCGTCGGCATCACCAGCGTCCACGACCGGATGCCCTGGGCGGGCTTCTCCCACTACAGCGCCTCCAAGGGAGGGCAGAAGCTCTTCCTCGAATCGATCGCCAAGGAGCTGGCGCCCCACGGGATCCGGGTCGTGGCGGTCGCCCCGGGGGCGGTCGCGACGCCGATCAACCAGGAGATGCTGGAGGACGCCGGGGCGCGCGCGGCGGTCGAGGGTCAGATCCCGATGGGGCGGGTGGGCGAGTCGCCCGAGGTGGCCCGCGCCACGGCGTGGCTCGCCTCCGACGCGGCGTCGTACATCACCGGGGCGACCCTGGTGGTGGACGGCGGCATGACGCTCTATCCGCCGGACGCCGGGTCGTCCCGGGCGGGCCCGGCGGCGGCCGTCTCGCTACCCGCGCCACTTGGCGTCGTCAGCGCGCGCCAATTGGCGTCGACACCTCCCCGGAGGTGTCGGCGGCGCCGACTGCGGCGCTTAGATCCCGGCCCCGGGGTTGAGGCCGAGGATCGTCGAGATCTCCTCCTGCGCGGTGGGCAGGCAGTCCTCGTCGCCCTCGGGGCGGGGAGCGAGCGGCCGGCCGGCCCGCATGTCGGCGATGTCGCGCTCCAGCTCGCCCACGCGGCGCACGAGGCAGGCCATCGCCTCGGCCACCGGGTCGGGCAGGCGGGTGTGGTCGATGTCGGGGTGGTGGATGTCGCGCGGGACCTTCTGGCCGTCGACGATCACGGCCCGCCCGGGGTTGCCGACGACGGTGGAGTTCGGGGGCACGTCCTTCACCACGATCGAGCCCGCGCCGACCTTGGCGCCCTCGCCGATGACCACCGGGCCGAGGACGCTCGCCCCGGTGCCGACGATGACCCCGTCCTGCACGGTCGGGTGGCGCTTGCCCACGTCCTTGCCCGTGCCTCCGAGCGTCACGCCCTGGTAGAGGGTGACGTCCTCGCCGATCTCGGTCGTCTCGCCGATGACGACGCCCATGCCGTGATCGATGAAGAAACCCGGGCCGATGCGGGCGCCCGGGTGGATCTCGATGCCGGTGAGGAAGCGGGAGGCCTGGCTGACCAGCCGCGCCGGCAGCCGGAAGCCGTTCAGGTGCATCGTGTGGGCCGCCCGGTGCATCCAGATGGCGTGCAGACCCGGGTAGCAGAGCAGGATCTCGGTCAGCGACGTGGCGGCCGGATCGCGTTCCCGGGCGACGTCGACATCGCGCTGGAACGCTCGCGTTGCACCGCCGATTCGCGCGAGCAGCGAGCGCTTTGGCATGCGGGCTAGTATAGGCGCCCCCCGCGAGGAGGCGCCCCGCTGAGCCGCACCACGATCACGATGACGTCCCCGCGCCGGTGCGTCCGCCACCCGTCGCCCTCCCCCTGCGGGCAGCGCGCCCGCCTCCGGGAGCGGTACGTCGTCTAGCGTCTCCGTCGCCGGGGCGTCCTGTCAGCCGGGGCCCTCCCCCACGGCCCGCGCCCTCCGCCTGGAGGGGCTTCGCGCCGACGGGCCGGAGCCGCTCGCCGCGCTGCTCGCGCAACTCGCCGACCCCCCCTGGGACGCCGAGGTCGCCGACGGCGACCCCCTCGCCGGGCTGCTGGCCGCCGCCGGTTTCGAGCCGTACGCGCGGATGGCCGTCATGGCCCGCGCGATCGAGGGCCTTCCCCGCCCGCCCCACGTGCCGGGCGTGAGCGTGGAGCCCTACCGCAACGACTGGTCCGAGGCCTTCACGGCGGCCGAGGCCATGGCGATGGACGGTCTGGCGACCTTCGCCGAGATGGGGCAGCCGACCGGCTACGAGGAGGCCGAGGGCTTCGATGCGTTCTGCGTCGCCCGGGACGAGCGCGACATGCTCGGCTTCGCCCAGGCGATGCTCCCCGAGGGATGGATCAACTGGCTCGGCGTGGTGCCCGAGCGGCGTCGGGGCGGCATCGGCCGGCTCCTGATCGCCGATCTTGCCCGGCAGGTCCGCGAGGCGCGGGGCACGCATCTCGCCGCCCTCGTCGAGGTCGGGACGGCCGGGCAGGACTTCCTGCGCGCGCTGGGCTTCCGTCAACGCGGTGAGCTGCGCACGCTGATGATCCGAAGGGGCTGACGGGCCACACGCGCGACGCGACGCTCCGGTCGCGCGCCTGTGGATGCGCCAACTGGCGCGTCGGTCGCGCGTCGATCGGCGCACGGGCCCCGCCGGGGCCCGTGCCCGCCCTCAGGCGAGCACGTCCGGGACGAAGGTCTGCTCGCTCATCGGCGGGCGC
>LNEQ01000073.1 GCA_001464995.1 Actinobacteria bacterium Ga0077541 | reverse complement strand
GGCGCCGTGCGCGTGCGCGTCACGGCCGCCCAGCTCCTGATCACGCAGGAGATCGCCCAGGGCGCGGTGCGCCGCGCCGAGGCGCTGCGCCGGCGCCTGGCCTTCGGCCTCTCGACGAACGACTTCCAGCCCGGCTCGATCGGGACCGCCGACCTCGCGCCGTCGCTCAGCCGGCGCAGGTAGGGGCGGGTGTCCTCCGCCGCCCTTCCAGGCGGCGAGCTCGATGACGGCGTCGCGCGAGGTGCCCGGTGCCGTGATGACGCATGTGCGGCCGCGGCGCTCCCAGGTGACGCTTTCACCGGCGGAGGTCTCGACGACACGGAACTCCACGCCGTCCACCGTCACGACCGGGTCGCCCGGTGCGTCGAGCGCGTCCCCCGCGACGATCGTGTACGCCAGCCGGCGGCCCTCCTTCTCGTAGAACACCGTCACCGCACGGCGTCCGCCGATCTCGTCGGAGCGGGTGCCGGTGGCGGTCCAGCCGAAGTCCGTCGCCCAATCGGGGAACGCGACGCCCTCGACCTCGGCGGCGAGGAGCGCGGGCGCGTCGGGGCGCGCGGAGGGCGCGGGCGCGGTCGCGACCCGGTCGGCGAGGCCGGCGGCCTCGGCGAGCGCCGGCCCGCCGGCCCCGCCGGGCAGCACGAGC
>LNEQ01000072.1 GCA_001464995.1 Actinobacteria bacterium Ga0077541 | reverse complement strand
ACGAGCTCGCGCGCGCGCTCCTGCGCGTCGAGGCGCCGCTCGAGCTCGTCACGGTCCATCCGTTCGTCGTCCATGCTGATCGCCCCCTTCCGCGCGGGGCCGAGGAATCCCGTCGACAGGACGGGACGTCCACGTGGCGGGTTTATTCCCGCGCGCCTCCGGTCACCGGCGCGGGGGCCCGCCGGGCCTCACGCCGGCGTGCGCGCGACGGGGGCGGCGTCGTACTGCTCGCGGGCCGCGTACGCCCAGCCGGACAGCGCCCCGAGGGGCTCCATCATCTCGGCCCCGAGCGCCGAGACGCGGTAGACCGGCCGGCCGCCGGGGCCGCCGTTCGCCCGCCGCTCGACGAACCCGTCCCGCTCGAGGCCGCGGAGGGTCTGCGAGAGCATCTTGGGGGAGATGTTCCCGATCTCGCGGGCGACCTCCGAGAAGCGCTTCTCCCGGCCGTCGGCGAGGGCCACCAGCACGAGGCCGGTCCAGCGCTCGGCGAGGCGCCCGAGCAGCCGCCGGGCCGGGCAGCCGGCGTCGACGGCATCGAGGGCCGCCGGGTCCATCATCGACCGGGGGGACGTGGCCATGGCGGGATTATGCACCGCGGCATCACCGACTTTCGACCAGTTCTGGGGTTACCCGGATCGCCTCTATCCCCCGGACCCGCTCCGGTGGACCATCGAGGGCGCATGCACGGACACCCCGACGGCGCCTCCGCCGCCGCCCGCGGCGGCATGGCGGACCCCCTCCCCCGCGCGCGGGGGCCGCTGACGGGCGCCGGCGCCCGGGAGCTCGACCGCGAGCACCTCGGCGACCACATCGACCGCCTCTACCGCGCCGCCTGGGCGCTGTGCGGCTCGCGGGA
>LNEQ01000071.1 GCA_001464995.1 Actinobacteria bacterium Ga0077541 | reverse complement strand
GGGAACCACTCCCTCCAGGCGCGGTCGAACGCCTCGAACTCGCTCGGGTGGCCCAGGTAGACCTCGGCCTTGACCGTGTTCTCGAGGTGGCCGCCGGCCATCTCGACGATCTTGGCGAGCTTCTGCATCGTGTAGTGCGTCTGCTTCTCGACGTCCGACTCGTACCAGAAGTACGGGTTGATCCGGGCCTCGGGGGCGAGGCCGCTGGGCGTGCCCATGTGGCGCTCGCTCATGAAGTCGCCCTGCCAGTCGACCGGGATCTCACCGGCGGTGAAGATCCAGTCGCCGTAACGCAGGGCCGGCGAGTAGCCGGCGAGCGGGGCGGGGACGCCGTCCGGGACGCCGAACTCCTGCTTGGTCACCCCGGGGATCGGCTCGAAGGCGATCATGTCGACCTCGACGATGGTGTCCTTCACCATCAGCTCGCGGCAGACCATGCCGGTCGACGCCGGCCGTGCGGACGGGATGAACTCGTTGCGCACACGCAGGTAGGGCGTGATCGACATGCGCGGCCAGGTGATGCCCTCGGCGCGCTCGGAGTCGGTCGGGTAGGGCGACACGAACCACTGGTAGATCCGCATCAGGTCGGTGCCGATGTCCACGCCGGCGGCCTTCAGCGTGTCGGCGAGGTTCTGCAGCACGTAGCGCGACTGCAGCTCGAGCGGGTCCTGGTAGAAGGGCAGGCCCGGCGTCGGGATGACCTCGGGGGCCAGGCCGGTCTCGAAGTCGGTCGCGATCTGCCCGGCGGTGAAGACCCAGCCGCCCGCCTTGATGATGGGGCTGTAGGGCATCAGGGGCTTGGGGACGCCTCCGGGCCAGATCGCCTCGCGACCGGAGGAGGGCGTCGTGGGGAGTTCGGTCGTCGCCATGTCGTGCGTGGACCTCCGTGTGGGGGATCGGTGCGCTGCGGGGAAGGGGGGTGGGACCGGGCGGCGCGGGCGCCGCCCGGTCCCGGGGCGCTACGGGGTGGCCTCGAGCTTGGCCAGGTCGTACGTGGCGCCGGCTCCTGTGGTGCCGAGCACCGTGGTGTCGGGGACCACGACCGAGCCGTCCTTGATGGCCGCGACCAGGGCGTCGCTCTTGGTCTTGACGTCCTCGGGGACGACGCTGTCCAGGTCGTAGAACGGGGCCAGCTCGCCGACGCCGAAGTCGAGCCCGAAGGTGTAGTTCGTCGGCTCGATCTCGTCCTCGACGGCCTTGGCGACCATCTCCTTGTTCACGCCCTGGAGGTTGTAGAGGACGCTCGTGAGGACGACGTCCGGCGCCTGGGCGTTCGAGTCGAAGTAGCTGGCGATGACGTAGTTGCCCTCGCCCTTCTCCTGGGCGGCGGCGAACAGGCCCTGCGTCGCCGAGTCGGTCGCGGAGAAGATGATGTCCACGCCGTCGGCGTACTGGGCGGCGCCGGCGGCCTTGGCGGCGGCGACGTCGGTCCAGCTGTTGATGTAGACCTGCTTGACCTCGATGTCGGGGTTCGCGTAGCGGGCGCCGAGGGTGAAGCCCTCGACCTGGCGGGTCAGCGCGGGGAACGCGAACCCGGCGACCACGCCGAGCTTGCCGCTCTTGCTGGTGAGCGCCGCCAGATATCCGGCCGAGAAGGCGCCCTCCTGCTGCTCCGGGTCGTAGGTGCAGGCGTTGGCCGGCAGCTCGTCCTCGGGGATCGTCATCGCGGCGCCGCACACGGTGGCCTCGGGGAAGTCGGTCGCGACCTTGGTCACCGACTGCGGGACCGAGCCGTTGGCCATGAGGATGAGGTCGGTGCCGGACTTGGCGAAGGCGGTGCCCTGCTGGGTGTACTCCTCGGGCGTCAGGAGGTTCTCGCCCTTGCCGTCGATGGTCACGCCGAACTCCGCGGACGCCGCGTCGACGCCCTCGGTGGTGGCCTGGCCCCAGGAGCCGTCGCTCGCGCTTCCCGGGCTGAGGACGGCGACGCTGTAGTCGATCGCCGCCGCGGTGGCCCCCGTGGTCTCGGCTGCGGCATCCGACTCGTCGTCGCCACAGGCGACCGCGCCGAAGGCGAGAGCGCCCGCGGCGACGACGGCGATGCAGCCCCTCAATGATCTGTGCACGCGCGCTCCTTGGGTTGGGTGAAGGGGGTGGGACGGTCCGGCGATGGCCGGGTCACCGCGTCGCGCCGGCGGGCGTGAAGGGCACGCCGCAGGCGTTCGGGTAGCGGGACGACTTGGCGAGGACGACCGCGACGATGGTCACGACGTAGGGGAGGGCCAGCCACGCCTCGGCCGGCAGCGCGCTCAGGAAGCCCAGCGACTGCGCCTGGAACTGGAGCGCCTGCGTCACGCCGAACAGCACGGCCCCGCCGATGATGAGGAAGGGGTTCCAGCGGCCCAGCACGACGATCGCCAGGGCCACGAAGCCCTGCCCGGCGGTCACGTTGGTGACGAAGCCGCCCGAGGTCGATGCGACGAGGGTGGCCCCGCCGAAGCACATCAGCGCGGAGCCGATGATCACCGACGCGTAGCGCAGCCGCGGCACGCTCAGGCCCGCCGTCTCGGTGGCGCGCGGCTTCTCGCCCGCCGAGCGCAGGTAGAGCCCGAACCAGGTGCGGTGCAGGAGCAGGAACACCAGCACCGCCGCCAGGAGCGCCAGGTAGACCGTGATGTTCTGGGTGAAGAGGATCTCGCCGAGCCACGGGATCTCGGAGAGGCCCGGGATCGCGATCTTGTCGAGGCTCGTGACGACGCCGACGCCCTTGAGGTACTCCTCGAACAGGAGCGTCGTCACCCCCAGCGCCAGCAGGTTGAAGATGATGCCGCTGACGATCTGGTCGGCGCCGCGCGTGACCCACAGGTACGAGAGGATCACGCCGATCAGGGCGCCGACCGGTATCGACAGCAGCAGGCCGGTGGTGATGCCGGCGCCCTCGCGGATGCACCAGGCGCAGGTGAGCGCGCCGCCGAGCATCACGCCCTCGATGCCGATGTTGAGGATGCCCGCGCGCTCGGTGATCGCCTCGCCGAGCGCGGCCCAGAGGACCGGCGTCATGAGGGCGATGCCGGTCACGAACACCGAGATGATCACGTCCGAGTTCACTGGACGGCCCCTTCGGCGTAGCGGAGTCGGATGACGCGGGCGCCCAGGAGCGCGAGGACGAAGGTGGCGATGATGATCTGGCCGAAGGCCGTCGAGATCCCGGTCGCCGCGGGGAGGCTCTGGCTGCCCACCTGCAGGGCCGCGAAGACGATCGCCGACGGCAGGGTCCAGGCCGGCGACAGCCGGGCCACGAGCGCCACCGCGATGCCGAGATAGCCGTAGCTCGCCGAGAAGTTGGTCACCAGCGCCCGGTTCTCGCCGAGCACCAGCACCGCCCCGGCGAGCCCCGCGAAGAGGCCGGCGATGGCGAAGGTGATCACCGTCAGGCGGCCGACGTTCATGCCGTTGAGGCGCGAGGCGAAGGGGTTGAGGCCGATCGAGCGGATCTGCAGCCCGAGGCCCGTGCGCCGCATCAGCACCCAGGCGAGCGCGACGGCGGCGAGCGTGATCAGGAAGCCGAGGTTCAGCACCGTGCCCGACCAGATGGTCGGCAGCGCCGCCGACTCGGGCAGGCGCTCGGTCTGCGGGGCGATCTCCTGCGGCCAGATGCCGGTGATCGCGTAGGTGGCGATCAGGATCGCGATGAAGTTGAGCATCAGGGTGACGATCACCTCGTTCGCACCGACGGCCGCCTTCAGGGCGCCCGCGATGCCGGCCCACGCGGCGCCCGCCGCCATCGCGCCGATCAGGATCAGGGGGATGAAGAGCGGCCCGGGGAGGGCGGGGAGCGTCAGCCCCACGGCCACCGCGCCGAACGCTCCGATGTGCATCTGGCCCTCGGCGCCGACGTTCCACAGGCGCGCGGTGAAGGGGATCGCCGCCGCCAGCCCGCAGAGCGCGAGGGGGACCGCCACCATCAGCGTCTGCCCGATGCTGTCCGACTCGCCGAGCGAGCCCGAGACGATGGTGCGGTAGGCCTCGAAGGGGTCCTGGCCGAGGGCGGCGATCATCAGGCCGACACCGATCAGCGTGCCGAGGAGCGCGACGAGCCCGGTGCGCAGCGCCCCGAGGCCGTCGCCGGTGACGCCGAGGGCGTCGCGAAGGCGCGCGACGGTGCCGGGGGTGACCGGGGCGGTGCTCATGCGACCCTCGCCTCGGCCGACGGCGCGATGCCCGCCATGGCGATGGCGATGGCGTCGGTGGAGACCTCGGCGACCGGACCCTCGTAGACGAAGGCGCCGCGGTACATCACCGCGATGCGGTCAGAGAGGGCGAGGAGCTCCTCGAGCTCGTTGGTCACGAGCAGGATCGCCGCGCCGCGCGAGCGCATCTCCAGAAGGCGGCGGTGGACGTAGTCGATGGCCCCGACGTCGAGCCCGCGGGTCGGCTGCGCGGCCACGAGCAGCCGCGGGTCGCGCGACATCTCGCGTGCGATCACGACCTTCTGCTGGTTGCCGCCCGACAGCTGCGAGGCGCGTGCGCCCGGGTCGGCCGGGCGCACGCCGTAGGTCGTCAGGAGCTCCGCCGCCTCCGACTCCATCCGGCCGAGGTCGAGGAGGCGCCGGCGGCGGAGCCCGCCCCCGGCGATGGTGGCCAGGGCGAGGTTCTCGGCGAGCGTCAGGTCGGCCACGAGGCCCCAGTGCAGGCGGTCCTCGGGGATCACCGAGACGCGGGCCCGGTGCAGCTCGCGCGG
>LNEQ01000070.1 GCA_001464995.1 Actinobacteria bacterium Ga0077541 | reverse complement strand
GCGGCGGGCATGGGCCTGCGCGATCCGTTCGATCCGGCACAGGCGATTCCGGCGGCGGCCCGGCTGCTCTCCGGCCACGTGCGCGCCCTCGGCTCGGTGCCGCTCGCCCTCGCCGCCTACAACGCCGGCCCGGGGGCGGTGCAGCGCCACGGCGGCATCCCGCCCTACCCGGAGACGCAGACCTATGTGGCGCGCGTCCTCGCCCTGGCCGGTGGAACGGGCGTCCTCTCCTCCGGGGCACCGGGGGGCGTGCGGCTGGTGCGCGTCGATGGCCGGTTCGTCTGAAGGCGCCGGAGAGGTATGCTGGCATACCATGAAGCGGACCACGATCAAGTTGCCGGACGAACTCGACGCGCGCCTGCGCTTCGAGGCCGAGCGACGCGGGATGACGATCTCGGAGCTCTCGCGGGAAGCGATCGCCGCCCACCTCGGCGACGGCCGGCCGCGAAGGTTGCGGGCGGCGGGAGCCGGGGACAGCGGGCTCACGGACCTGGCGACCCGGCTCGACGACTACCTGGCGTCGGACGGATTCGGGGAGGACGCCTGGTCGTAGACGCGGGGCCACTGGTCGCGTACGTCGATCGAGGCTCCGCGTTCCACGGTCGTTGCCTCGAGCTCTTCGAGGCGCACCCCGGGTCACTGGTGGTGCCGGCGCTGGCGATCGCCGAGGCGGCGTACCTGATCGCCGGGCGTGTCGGTGCGCGGGCCGAGTCGGCCTTCCTCTCGGACCTGGCCATGGGCAACTTCCTCGTCGATGCCCCGGTGCCGGCCGACTGGGAGCGCATCGCCGAGCTCGTCGCCCGGTATCGCGACATGCGGCTCGGCACGGTGGACGCCTCGGTGGTCGCGGCCGCCGAGCGGCTCGGCATCACGGCCATCGCGACGCTCGACCGGCGGCACTTCCCGGTCGTGCGTCCGCGCCACGTCGAGGCGTTCGCGCTGCCGCTCCTCGACTGACGCCGTCCGGGTGAGAACAGTCTCATCCCCGGCTCATGGTGGCCTCACGAGCGCTTCCTAGGGTCTTCCTCAGTCCCGTTCACCACATGAGGAGGACAACGATGGCCGCCAAGTTCACCGCCATGGTTCCCGCGTCCCGGAGCCACTCGGCCAACTCGAACTCGAACTCCAGCTCCGACGCCCCCAAGCGCCGGCGCCGTCGCCGCAAGCCGCGCCGGATCCGCCGTCGCCGCAACACCAGCAGCTGACCCCGGCGGCCCCATACGCCCGCGACATCCGGCAGCCCCGCCCTCGGCGGGGCTGCCGGCCCGTGCGATGACACGCCTCCGCTCCTATCTGCGGCGCATGCTGGTGCCTGACGACGGGTCGCCGCAGCTGGTCGATGCCGCGCCGCCCGTCCCGCTGCGCGAGATCTTCCGGCGCTTCTGGCCCGACGCCCGGCCCTACCGCAGGTGGATCGCGGTCAGCCTGATCTTCGCGGTGATCGTCCCGGCGATCGAGACGGCCGAGATCTGGCTCTTCAAGCTGGTGGTGGACGAGGTGCTGGTGCCGGCCGACCTCGGGCCGCTGGGCTGGATCGCCGTCGCGTACATCGGCCTGATGCTGGGCGGCGCGCTGATCAACTTCGCCGACAGCTACCTGGCCGCATGGATCGGCGAGCGGTTCGTGCTGGGCCTGCGCACGCGGGTGTTCACGCACGTCCAGTGCCTCTCGGCGGGCGACCTCGACAAACGCCGCCTGGGCGACCTCGTGAGCCGCATGGGCGGCGACGTCGCCGCCATCGAGACCCTGGCGCTGGCGGGTGTCGCCGAGTTCCTGTCGGCTGTCTTCCGGATCCTCTTCTTCAGCGCGGCACTGATCTACCTCGACTGGAGCCTCGCGACGATCGCGCTGGTGATGGCGCCGCTGTTCTGGCTGTCGGCGCGTAGCTTCTCGCGGCTCATCAAGGGGGCCGCGCGCGAGAAGCGCCGCCGCAGCGGCTCGTTGAGCGCGGTCACCGAGGAGAGCCTCGCGAACGCCCAGCTGGTGCAGGCCTACAACCGCCAGGCCGTCGAGGTGCGCCGCTTCCAGCAGGAGGGGGAGGGGATGATGCGGGCCGAGCTCGCGTCGACCCGCATCCGCGCCCTCTTCACGCCGGTGATGGACCTGCTGGAGCTCATCGCCGCCCTGCTGGTGATCGGCCTCGGCACCTGGGCCGTCACCGAGGGGCGCCTGACGATCGGCGGGCTCCTGGTGTTCCTGGCCTACCTCACCCAGCTGCTCGGGCCGATCCGCGATCTCAGCTCGCTCAGCAACGCGGTGTTCGCCGCCGCTGCGGGCGCCGAGCGCGTCATCGAGCTGCTCGACGAGGAGCCCCGCGTCGCGGACCGGCCGGATGCGCGCGTCCTGCGCGACCCGGTGGGGGTGCTGGAGTTCGAGGACGTGCGCTTCCGCTATCCGGGGGCCGACGCCCCGGCCCTCGACGGCGTCAGCCTGCGGGTGATGCCCGGCGAGACGGTCGCCCTGGTCGGGCCGAGCGGGGCCGGGAAGTCGACGCTCGCCAAGATGGTGCTGCGCCTGCACGACCCCGACGCCGGTACCGTGCGGATGGACGGCCACGACCTGCGCGAGCTGACCCTCGACTCGCTGCGGGAGGGGATCGCCGCCGTGATGCAGGAGACGCTCGTGCTGCAGGCCACCGTGCGGGAGAACATCGCCGTCGGGCGCCCGGAGGCGTCGGACGAGGAGATCGCCGCGGCGGCGCGGGCCGCCGGCGCGGACGGCTTCATCGAGGCGCTGCCCGAGGGCTACGACACCCCGCTCGACGCGCGCGGGCGCAGCCTGTCGGGCGGCCAGCGCCAGCGGATCGCCATCGCCCGCGCCCTGGTGCGCGACGCCCCGGTGCTGATCCTCGACGAGCCGAGCACGGGCCTCGACGAGATCACCCGCCGCCGCCTGATCGAGCCGATGCGGGCCCTGATGCGCGGCCGCACCTCTCTGGTGATCTCCCACGACCTGCTGACGGTCCGCGACGCCGACCGGATCGTGGTGCTGGAGGCCGGGCGCATCGCCGAGAGCGGCACGCACGTCGAGCTGCTGGCACTCGGCGGCCTCTACGCGCGCCTCTTCCACGAGCGCGAGACCGCCGACCGGGCCATGCCGGCATGAGCCGCTCCGGCCCCCGGCCGCTCGCCGCCGGCGTCGAGATCGCACCCGGCTACACGGTGATCGAGCACCTCAGCCGCGGCCGCGCCCTCGACGTCTACGACGCGTGGAGCGCGAGCCGAGGCACCCGGTGCATCGTCAAGGTGCTGCGCCCCGACCGCGAGGACGACCGACCGGCCCGTCGCCGGCTCCGCCGCCTCTCGCACCCGCACATCGTCCGCGGCTACGAGGTGCTGACCGAGCCGCGCACGGCGGTGGTGATGGAGACCCTCACCGGGCAGACCGTCGGGCATCTGATCGAGGAGTCCGACCCCCGGCTGCCGGTGCGCGACATCGCCCACCTCGGCCTCCACGTCGGCTCGGCGATCCGGTACCTGCACGCCGCCGGCTGGCTGCACCTCGACCTCAAGCCGTCGAACATCGTGGCCGAGGCCGGGCGCGCCGTGCTGATCGACATGAGCGTCGCCCGCCGGCCGGGCCGGGCGGGGGGCGGGATCGGCACCTGGTGCTACATGGCCCCCGAGCAG
>LNEQ01000069.1 GCA_001464995.1 Actinobacteria bacterium Ga0077541 | reverse complement strand
TCGACGCCGTGGGTGAGCGCGTCGCCGAGATCGCGTCCGGGCTGGATGAGCGCCTCCTCATAGACCTCGTCGAAGCGGTACTGGTCGGTGAGCAGCGCACGCGCGCGGGGGGCAGTGCCCGCCAGGCGCAGGCGGCGGTCCGGGTCGGCGACGAAGATCCAGTAGGCCAGGCCGATCGCGACGATCGCGAGGACCACGCTGACGATGCTGACCAGCAGCTCGCCGCCGACGGTGGGCTCCAGGCCCGGGTCGGCGAGCAGCGTCGGCTCGAGCCAGTCGCGCAGCGGGTGCCACACGCCCGGGATCTGCAGCAGGCCGCCGACCGCGGCGAGCACGGCCAGCACGGCCACCGGGGCGGACATCGCCATGCCGGGGTTGTGCGGGGCGTGCGCGTAGCCGCCATCGGGCTCGGGGCCCCAGAAGGCGCGGAAGAAGAGGCGGAACATGTAGAAGGCGGTCAGCCCGGCGCCGACGAGGCCCACGACGGCCAGGATCGTGCCGAGGGTGCCCGCGTCGAGGGCCGTCGCGAGGACCTCGTCCTTGCTGAAGAACCCGGAGAAGGGCGGGATGCCGGCGATGGCCAGGCAGCCCACCAGCACGGCGGCGTGGGTCAGCCGCAGGTGGCGGCGAAGCCCTCCCATGCGGTCGAGGCTCTGCTCGCCGGCGAGCGCGTGGATCGCGACGCCGACCGCGAGGAAGAGCAGCGCCTTGAAGAAGGCGTGCGTGAGGAAGTGGAACATCGAGCTGTCGTACGCGCCGAGGCCCGCGCCCATGATCATGTAGCCGATCTGCGAGACGGTGCTCCAGGCGAGGACGCGCTTGATGTCCACCTGCACGAGGGCGATCGTGGCCGCCATCAGCAGCGTCGCGGCGCCCACCACCGCGACGATGTCCCCCGCGATCGGGGCGAGCTCGTACAGCACGTTGCAGCGCACGATCATGTAGACGCCGGCGGTCACCATGGTCGCCGCGTGGATCAGCGCGCTGACCGGGGTCGGGCCCTCCATCGCGTCCGGCAGCCAGGTGTGCAGCGGGATCTGGGCGCTCTTGGCGGCCGCTCCGACGAACAGGAGCAGCGCGACCGCGGTGGCGACGCCGGTGTCGGCGCCGAGGCCCTCGGGGGCGGTGGTGAACACCTCGCCGTAGTCGAGGGTGCCCAGCTCGCGGACCAGGATGAACGCCGCGATGACCATGCCGATGTCGCCGATGACGTTGACGACGAAGGCCTTCTTCGAGGCCGCGACGGCCGACGGGCGGTCGTAGTAGTAGCCGATCAGCAGATACGAGGCGAGACCGACCAGACCCCAGCCGACGATCAGGAAGAAGAAGTTCGCGGCCTCCACCAGCAGGAGCATCGCGAAGAGGAAGAAGCCCATCTCCGCGAAGAAGCGGCGGTAGTCGCGGTCGTGCTCCATGTACTCGGTGGAGTAGAGGAGGATCAGCGAGCCGACGCCCGTGATCACCAGCATCATCAGCACCGAGAGGGGATCGATCTGCAGGGCCAGGTCGATCGACAGGCCGTCGGTCTGCACCCAGTTCCACAGCGTCGCGATCTCGAGACGGTCGTCGGCGTCCCTGCCGAGCAGCGCGACGAAGATGATCGCCGTCAGCACGAAGGCGACCGCCGGGAAGCCGACGCCGACGACGCGGGTGATCCGCCGGTCGGGCTCGCCGGGCCACAGCGACAGGATCACGCACCCGAGCAGGGGGAGGCCGAGCACCAGCCACGCGAGGACGGAGATCACGGTGGGTTCTTCCCTAGCCCTTCATCGAGGACATCTGGTCGACGTCCAGCGCCAGGCGCTGGCGGAACACCGCCACCACCAGGCCCAGGCCGATCACGACCTCCGCCGCCGCGACGACCATCACCACGAGGGCGAAGACGTGGCCGTCGGTGACGTTCCAGTAGCGGCTGAATCCCACCAGGGCGAGGTTCGCCGAGTTGAGCAGCAGCTCGACCGCGAGGAACAGCAGGAGGGGGTTGCGCCGCGTGAGCACGCCGAGCAGCCCGAGCAGGAAGAGCCCGCCCGAGACGACGAGGTACAGCGCGAGGGGCACGCCCTCCTGGGGGTCGCCGATGGCCGCCGCGCCGACGAGCGGCGCCAGATCGGCCGTGGTCATCGGCCGCCCTCGGACTTCACGGCGCGCTTGGCCAGCATCACGGCGCCGACGGCCGCGACCAGGAGGGCCAGCGAGGTGGCCTCGAAGACGACGATGTAGTCGTCGATGAACGAGCGCCCGATCGCCTCGGGGCTGCCGATGTCACCGACCTCCCGCGGGTCGTCGCGGATGCCCGGCAGCTGGGTGTTGGCCAGCACCACGAAGCCCTGGATGGCCAGGCCGATCACGGCCAGCCAGACGAAGGCCTGGAGCCGGCCGAGCCTGTCACCGATCTCGGCCAGCGGCCGTTCGCCCAGGTAGGCGATGACGAACAGGAAGAGCACCACGATGGCGCCGGCGTAGACGATCACCTGGATGGCCGCCACGAAGGGCGCCGCCAGCAGCAGGAACAGCACCGCGACCGACAGCAGCGTGCCGATCAGCGCGACCGTGGCGCGGAACGGCTCCTTCAGCGTGATCACGAGGGTCCCGAACGACAGGGCCGAGGCGGCCGCGATCGTGAAGACGATTCTCTCACCCACGGAGCGGCACCTTACCCAGTGGCCCGCGCGGCGGCGCGGACGCGATGCCCGCGCATCGCATCACGGGACCTCGGAGCGCACGGGGACCGGCTTCGGGTGCGGCGCCAGGAGCATGTCCTTGGTGTAGAGCAGGTCGCCGCGGGTGCGCTCGGACATCTCGTACTCGTTCTCGAGCGTGATGGCGTCGAACGGGCAGGCGACCTCGCAGTAGCCGCAGAAGATGCAGCGCGCCATGTTGATCTCGTAGATGCGGGCGTAGCGCTCGCCCGAGGAGACGCGGTTCTCGGGGGTGTTCTCCTCGGCGACCACCCGGATGCAGTCGGCCGGGCACGCGGCGACGCACAGCGAGCAGCCGACGCACTTCTCCAGGCCGTTGTCGTGCGTCCAGAGCCGGTGGCGCCCGCGGAACCGCGGGAACACGGGCGTCTTGCGCTCCGGGTAGCCGATCGTCTCCGGCTTGCGCAGCATCTGCCGGAACGTGATCGCGAAGCCCTTGAGTGAGTCGTCCAGTCCCATGAGAGTCCTAGTGTCCCGAGTCGCAGGTTCGTCTGTGTCCGCCGAGCGAATCGCCGGCGAGGCGAGGACGCAGATCAGCCCCGATATCGGGAATATCGGGGCTGCCGAGGACGCCGCATCGCTCTGCGATGCAGCCGGGAGACGCGACGATATCTGTGACCCGGGACACCTAGTTCGCGAAGCCGAGGGCGACGACGATCGCCGTCACCACGAGGTTGAGCGTCGCCAGCGGCAGCAGCACCTTCCAGCCGAGCTTCATCAGGCGGTCGTACCGCAGGCGGGGCAGCGTGGCCCTCAGCCAGATGAAGAAGAACAGCAGCACCGCGACCTTGAGCGCGAGCCACACGAAGCCGGGGAGGAACGGGCCCGAGAAGCCGCCGAGGAAGAGGGTCGCGCCGAGGGCCGAGATGATGATCATGTTGATGTACTCGGCCAGGAAGAACATGGCGAACTTCAGGCCGCCGTACTCGGTGTGGTACCCGGCGACCAGCTCGGACTCGGCCTCCGGCATGTCGAACGGGGCGCGGTTGGTCTCGGCAACGGCCGCCACCACGAAGATCAGGAAGCCGAGCGGCTGGAACAGGATGTACCAGGCCGTGTCGGCCTGCGCGTGGACGATGTCCACCAGCGAGAGGCTCTGGGCCATCATGACCACGCCGATCACCGACAGGCCCATCGCCACCTCGTAGGAGACGAGCTGGGCCGCGGTGCGGGCCGCCCCGAGCAGGCTGTACTTGTTGCCGCTGGCCCAGCCGCCCAGGATCAGGCCGTAGAAGCCGAGCCCCGAGAGCGCGAACAGGAACAGCACGCCGATCTCGATGTCGGTGCCGACGCCCTCGACGTTGTAGCCGAAGATCTCGAACCCGTCGCCCCAGGGGATCACGGCGATCGCCGCGACGGCGGCGAAGACCGAGATCATGGGCGCGATCTGGAAGAGGAGGCGGTTGGCCCCCTTGGGGACGAAGTCCTCCTTGAAGATCAGCTTCACCACGTCGGCGAGGGGCTGCAGGTAGCCGATCGGCCCCGCGCGGTTCGGGCCGTAGCGGGCCTGGAAGCGGCCGATGAGCTTGCGCTCCCACAGCAGCGTGTAGGCGAAGGCGGTGATCACCACGAAGACGACCAGCGCCGCCTTGATCACGACCACCAGGAAGCGCTCGTCCACTACGGAGCCTCGATCTCGACGTTGACCGGGCCGCGGTCGGCGGGCAGCAGACGCTCCACGCCGGCCCCCGGGACGCCGGTGGTGGCGAAGGCCGCGCCGGCGGGGTGGTCGGCCGCGAGGCGAACCGCCAGGATGCACTCGCCATGGGGCGAGCGCAGCCGCGCCCGCGCGCCGTCGGCGATGCCGAGGCGCTCGCCCTCGGCCGGGTTGAGCACCAGCTCGGCCCCGGTCCGCACCGACGCGAGCGCCTCCGAGCGGTGGGCGGCGGCGTTGCCGAAGATGCGCGTCGTGGTGACCAGGGGCAGCCCGGTGCCGGCCGCCTCGCGCGGGCCGTTGACGCCGTTGGGCGACACGGGGGTGACGGCCGCGACCGGCGCGCCCAGCACGCCGATGACGTCGTAGTCGAGCCCGGCGAGCGCGGGCCGCGCGGCCGCGGCGGCGGCGAAGGCGCGCGCGGCGCTGCGGTAGGGCGGCGGTGCGCCGAGGCGGTGGGCGAGGGCGATCAGCAGCTCCCAGCCCGGGGCCGCGCCCGCCGGAGCGGTCGCGCCGGGCCTCAGCCGCTGGGCCCGTCCGGTCATCGAGACGTAGACCCCGTCGGTCTCGTAGTGCGTGGCGGCCGGGATCACCACGGTCGACGCGTCGGTCACCGCCGAGGCGTACGCGGCGATCGCGATCCGCGCGCGCACGCGCCCGAGCGCCCAGCCCCAGTCGGCGGCGCCGGGGCCGTCGAGCGGGTCGGCGTGGATGGTGAGGAGCGTGTCGATCTCGCCCGCCGCGGCGGCCTCGAGCACGTCGCCCGCGCCCAGGCCGAGCGCCCGCAGGCCCGCGCCGTTGACGTCGGCGCCGAGCTCGATCTGCGACGCGCCCCGGTCGCCGACGATCCGCGCCAGCGCGCCGGCGGCGTCGGGCTCGGCGGCGAGGTCGGCCTCGTCCCAGAGCACGATCGTCGACGCTGCCTCGGGCAGATCGAGGGCCGCGATGGCGGCGGCGAGGCGGCCGGGCTCCGAGCGTACGGCGGTGCCGACCGGCTCGAGCGCGTGGGGCCGGGGGCCGACCGTGATCACGGCCGCGCCGCGGCGGCGCGCCTTGCGCACCCGCAGCTCGACGATCGACTGCTGGTTGGGGGGGTCGCCGCCGACGATGACCACGAGTCCGGCGCCGTCGATGTCGCCCAGCTCGGCACGCGGCTGCGACCGGATCGCATCGAGGCCGGCGCCCGGGATGCCGAGGCGCTGGATCCTCGCGCCGCCGAGCGCGGTGCGCGCAAGTTCCTGGGCGAGGAAGCCCTCCTCGACGGTGGCCGTCGGGCCCACGAGGATGCCGACGCGTCCGCCGCGGCCGAGCACGAGCGCCGCGGCGTCCACGGCGTCGTCGAGGCTCGCCTCCTTCACGCGGCCGTCGTCGCGGATCAGCGGCGCGGTGAGGCGGTCGGGCGCGCGGTTGCCCTCGTAGGCGAAGCGGCTGAGGTCGGAGAGCCAGCCCTCCTCCACGGCGTAGTTCGGCTCCGGGCGGGCCGTGACGCGCGCCACGTGCCCCTCGCGCAGCGTCAGCTCCACGTTGGTGCCGGTGGCGTCGTGGCCGCAGATCGAGGGCGTGTTGGTGACGTCCCAGGGCCGGGCGGTGAAGCGGTAGGGGATGCTCGTGAGGGCGCCCACCGGGCAGATGTCGATCACGTTGCCGGTGAAGCGGCCCTCGTACTGGTCGCCGGTCAGCGTCGCGATCTCGGCGGCGGCGCCGCGCTCCTGCATGACGAGCGCCTTGTCCTCGGCGACGTCCTGGCTGAAGCGCACGCAGCGGTAGCAGGAGATGCAGCGCTCACGGTCGAGCGCGATCACCGACGACAGGTCGAGCGGCTTCGGGAAGTGGCGCTTGGCCTCCACGAAGCGCGTGCGCCCCGGGCCGAAGCGGAAGGTGCGGTCCTGCAGGGGGCACTCGCCGCCCTTGTCGCAGACGGGGCAGTCGAGCGGGTGGTTCTCGAGCAGGAACTCCAGCACGCCGTCCTGGCCGTCCTTGGCGATGTCCGAGTTGGTGCGCACCACCATGTCGGGCTGCACCGGCGTGGAGCAGGCGGTCTGCAGGCCGCGCATGCCCTCGATCTCCACGAGGCACATGCGGCAGGCGCCGATCGGCGCGCCGAGGCGCGGCTCGTAACAGAAGATCGGCACCTCGACGCCGAGCGCGTAGGCCGCGTCCACCAGCATCGTGCCGGCCGGCGCGCTGACGCGCCTGCCGTTGAGCTCGAACTCGACCTGGCCCTCGGCCGTCAGATCGACCGGCGCGTAATCAGCCACCGACGGGCACCTCCATCATGGGCTCGGGTCGCGGCACGCCGCCGTTCTCGATCGCGTGGACGAAGTCGTCGCGGAAGCGCCGCACGGCGCTGGTGACCGGCAGCACGCCGGTGTCGGCCAGCGCGCAGAGCACGCGCCCGACCATGCGCCCGGCGAGCGACTCGATCAGCTCGAGGTCCTCCATCCGGCCCTCGCCGTCCACGATCCGCTGCAGGATCCGCTCGAGCCAGAGGGTGCCCTCGCGGCACGGCGTGCACTTGCCGCACGACTCGTGCCGGTAGAACTGCGCCAGGCGCAGGGTGGCGCGCACGATCGAGCCCGAGTCGTCCATGACGATGCAGCCGGCCGAGCCGAGCGAGCTGCCGGCCTCGGCCATCGACTCGTAGTCGAGCGGCGTGTCGAGGGACTCGGGGCCGAGGACGTTGACGCTCGATCCCCCCACCCACGCGGCGGCGAACTCGCGCCCGGGGCGGAAGCCGCCGGCGATGTCGTAGACCAGCTCGCGCAGCGTGGTGTCGTGCAGCACGATCTCGTAGTTGCCCGGCTTCATCACGTGGCCCGAGATCGAGAAGAGCTTGGTTCCCGTGCTCTTCTCGGTGCCCATGGAGGCGTACCAGTCGGCGCCGTGCTCGATGATCGCCGGCAGCGCGGAGAGCGTCTCCACGTTGTTGATCAGCGTCGGCGAGGCGTAGAGCCCGGCGACCGCCGGGAACGGGGGCTTGAGCCGCGGCTGGCCCCGCTTGCCCTCGAGGCTCTCGAGCAGCGCCGTCTCCTCGCCGCAGATGTACGCGCCCGCCCCGCGGTAGAGCGTGATGTCGAAGTCGAAGCCCGACCCGGCCACGCCCTGTCCGAGGAAGCCGGCCGTGCGCGCCTGGGCGATCGCGGCATCGAGGATGCGCGCCTGGTGCTCGTACTCGCCGCGGATGTAGATGTAGCCGCGCACCGCGCCGATCGCGTAGCCGGCGAGCGTGATCCCCTCCAGCAGCTGGAAGGGGTTGGTCTCCATCAGCTCGCGGTCCTTGAAGGTGCCGGGCTCGCTCTCGTCGGCGTTGCACACGACGTAGGCGGGCAGCACCGAGTCCTTCGGGATGAAGCTGGCCTTGCGGCCCATGGGGAAGCCGGCGCCGCCGCGGCCGCGCAGGCCCGAGCGCACGAATGCGTAGACCGTCTCGTCGCGGTCCATCTCGGTGAGGGCCGTGCGCAGCGCCTCGTAGCCGCCCGCGCGCCGGTAGTCGGACAGGTCGGTGAGCACCTGTCCGGCCTCGCGCTGGCGGTAGACGACGTTCCTTATCGGCATCCGGGGCTCACTTTCACCGCCACAGCTCGTCGGGGCGGGGCGAGGTGCGCAGCTCGTCCACGAGGGCGTCCGCGTCGTCGAGCGTCAGGGGCCCGCGCGTCTGCTCGGCGTCCACCTGCACGGCGGGCGCGTGGTCGCAGTAGCCCAGGCACTGGGCCTCCTGCACCGTGATCATCCCGTCCTCGCTCGTGCCCCCGTGGTGGGAGACGCCGGCGCGGTCGCAGATGCGCTCCATCAGCTCGTCGGAGCCGCGCAGCATGCAGGAGAGGGTGACGCATACCGACACCACCCGCTGACCGGTCGGCTGCAGGTAGAGCCGGTCGTAGAAGGAGGCGACGCTCTCGACGTAGGCGGCCGAGAAGCCGGTGGCCTCGGCCACGGCCTCGATGTCCTCGCGCGTGAGGTGGCCCTTCTCGGTCTGCGCGTACTTGAGCGCAGGGAGGATCAGGGAGCGCCCCTCGGCGTACTCGTGGCGGATCGGCTCGATGTGGGCCGATATCGCGGCGGCGTTCATCGGTCGACACCCCCCATGACGTTGTCGAGCGAGCCGATCATCGTGATCAGGTCGGCGAGGTAGTTCCCCTTGGCCATCGGGCGCAGCGCCTGCAGGTTCACGAAGCTGGGGTCGCGCATGTGCACGCGGCGCGGCTTGGGCGAGCCGTCGGCGACCACGTAGCAGCCGAGCTCGCCGCGGGGGCTCTCGACGGCCGAGTAGGCCTCGCCCTCGGGCACGCGGAAGCCCTCGGTCACGAGCTTGAAGTGGTGGATCAGCGCCTCCATCGAGGTCGACAGCTCGCCGCGGGGCGGCAGCACGACCTTGCGGTCGTCGGCGATGTGTCCGCCCTCGGGCATCCCGTCGAGCGCCTGGCCGATGATCCGGATCGACTCACGCATCTCGCGCAGGCGCACCGTGTACCGGTCGTAGGCGTCGCCGTTGACGCCGAGCGGCACCTGGAAGTCGAAGTGCTCGTAGCCCGAGTAGGGGGCGGTCTTGCGCAGGTCGAGGTCGACGCCGGCGGCGCGCAGGGCGGGCCCGGTCACGCCGAGGTCGAGCAACTGCTCGGCGGGCAGGGCGCCCACGCCGCGGGTGCGGTCGATCCAGATCGGGTTCTCGGTCAGCAGGCCTTCGTACTCGTCGATGCGGCCGGGCATCTCGTCGATGAACTCGCGCAGCCGCTGCTCGAAGCCGGGGGGCATGTCGTCGGCGCAGCCACCCACCTGGAAGAAGCGGGTGTTCATCCGCTCGCCGGCGATCATCTCGCCCAGGTCGAGGGCCTTCTCGCGCTCGCGGTAGGTGTAGAACATCACCGTCATCGCGCCGAGCTCGAGGCCGCTGGTCCCCAGCCACACCAGGTGGCTGGTGATGCGGTTGAGCTCGCACATGATCACGCGCAGGTACTGGGCGCGATCGGGCACCTCGAGTCCCAGCAGCTTCTCCACCGACATCGTGTACGCGTGGATGTTGAAGTAGGACGCCAGGTAGTCCATCCGCGTGACGAGCGTGATGGCCTGCCAGTAGGTCTTGTTCTCGCACTGCTTCTCGATGCCGGTGTGCAGATAGCCGATCACCGGGTGCAGGTCGCGGATGATCTCGCCGTCCAGCTCGGTGACGAGTCGCAGCACGCCGTGCGTGGAGGGGTGCTGCGGGCCTGCCGTGAGCCGGGCGTCTGCTCGACGGCGGCCTCCATGCTCGCCAGCGCCTCCTGGGGCGTCATGGCCTCGGCGCCGGCGATGGCGCGCTCGGTCTCGGTCAGCTCGCGTCCCTCGCGCCGCGCCGCCTCGAGGGCCTCGCGGGCCTCCTCGGCCGCGGGGATCCCGCCTCCGGTCTCCGTGCTCATCAGATGCCCCCTGGGACAGTCGGCCGCGCCCGCCCGAACGCCGATGCCACCAGCATCGACGTTGGGGCGCCCATCCGGCGGACTCGGTTCTCGCGCGGCGAGCCGCACGGCCTTTGTGTCCCAGTGGTCATCTAGACCGCATCCGTGAACTGGACCTCTTCGCCGCCCAGGGGGTAGTCGCGCCGCAGCGGGTGGCCCTCCCAGTCGAGAGGCATCAGGATGCGCGCGCGGACGCCGAACATGTCGTAGACCTCGCGCTCGTGCCAGTTGGCGGTCGCCCAGACGCTCACGACCGAGTCGACCTCGGGCCCCGGGCCGCCCTCCTCGTCGGGCCCGGCCCAGACGCGCAGGCGCAGGCGCGAGCCCGTCTCGAGCGAGTAGAGGTGGTACGCGACCCGGAAGCGGCCCGGGTGCTCCGGGAAGTCGGCGCAGGTGACGTCGGAGAGGAGGACGTAGGCGAGGGGCGCGCCCTTGATGAAGCGGGCGACCTCCAGGATGCGGTCCTTCGCGATCTCGATCGTGAGCTCGCCGGCGTGGGCGATCTCCTCGACGACCGATCCTGCGACGGCGGACTCGATCGTGGCTCCGACCTCGCTCACCCGGCGCTCACGGGCGCGATCTCCCGGCGCAGGTCGGAGGAGCTCGGCAGGCCGTTGGCCCCGATCAGCCGCTGCAGCACGAGGATGCCCTCGATCAGGCCCTCCGGGCGCGGCGGGCAGCCCGGGACGTAGACGTCCACCGGCACCACCTTGTCCACGCCCTGCACCAGCGCGTAGTTGTTGAAGACCCCGCCGGTCGACGCGCAGGCGCCCATCGAGATGACCCACTTGGGCTCGAGCATCTGGTCGTAGATGCGCCGCAGGACCGGAGCCATCTTCTGGGCCACGCGGCCCGAGACGATCAGCAGGTCGGCCTGGCGCGGCGTCGCGCGGAAGACCTCCGCTCCGAAGCGTGCGATGTCATAGCGCGGGGTCGCCGTGTGCATCATCTCGATCGCGCAGCAGGCCAGGCCGAACGTGGCCGGCCACACCGAGCTCGCCTGGGCCCAGTGGAGCGCCTTCTCGAAGGTCGTGATGAGGAGGCTCTTCTCGAACGCCTCCACCTCCGCCGCGCGCAGGTCGCGGTCGATGCCGGGATCGGTGCGCGGCGCGCGCTCGATCGGGCTTCCGGGCGGCGGGATCAGCGCCATTCGAGCGCCCCCTTCTTCCAGATGTAGGCCAGGGCCTCGATCAGCGTGAACACGAAGACCAGCAGCACCACCAGGCCCACGAGCCCGTCGTCGCGCAGCGTCACCGCGATCGGGTAGAGAAACGCGAGCTCGATGTCGAAGACGATGAAGAGCATCGCCGTGAGATAGAAGTCGATGGAGAACCGCTGCCGGACAGGCGTCGAGGGCAGGATGCCGCTCTCGTACGGGAGGATCTTCGACGGGTTGGGCTTGCTCTTGACGAGCTTGCTCAACGAGAAGATCGCGCCGGCCACGGCCAGGCCGCCGGCGAAGTAGATCAAGATCGGCAGGTAGTCGGAGAGCTCCACGGTGCCTCTCGGACGCGGATTTCGCAGAGCGAACTGGGGCGCTTCGCGCTGCACGCTAGCAACGGTCCCGCGGGGCCGCATCAATGTGACGATACGTGCGACCCGGTTCAAGGAGACCCGGACGGGATCGCCGGGCCGGACCCGGTGTACCTTTCGGCGCGTGCAGGATCGCCTTGACTATTTCGCCCGCCTGGTCGCCGAGGAGCCCACGGTCGCCCGTGCGCGGTTCGCTTACGCAAACGAGCTGATCCGCGCGGAGCGCTGGGAGGACGCGGTGGGCGAGCTGCGGGCCTATCTCGCGCTGGCCGAGGACGAGGGCAACGCATGGGGCCGGCTGGCCGAGCCGGACGAGGCGGCCGACGCCTACCTCACGGGCATCGACCAGAGCCTCAAGCACGGCCACACGGGGATGGCCGCCGACTTCGAGGCCGCGATCGAGGAGTTGTGACAAAGCACGCCCGGGAGGCCTTCGCCTTCTCGCCGCGCGGCGCGCTGCGGATGTGGCAGCGCAACGCGACGGTGGGCCGCAAGACCCTCGTCACGACGCTGATGCCGCGGTTCCTCGAGGCGATCGCCTACCTGGCCATCATGGGCCTCGGCCTCGGCACGTACCTCACCACGGTGGAGGGCGTCGACTACGTCGACTTCATCGCCCCCGGGGTGCTGGCCTCGACGATCATGTTCGGGGCGATCATCGAGACCACCTACAACGCGTTCGTGCGCATCCACGTGCGCCGGGTGGTCGAGGCCGTCGTCACCACGCCCCTCTCGATCGCCGACGTCGTGGTGGGCGAGTACCTCTGGGCCGCCACGCGGGCCGTGGTCTACGGCCTGATCTTCCTGCTGGTGATGGTGGCCTTCGGCCTGGTGCACACGCCGATGGCCCTGCTGCTGCCGCCGGTGTTCGCCATCGGCGCCCTGACCTTCGCGGTGCTGGGCATGGCCTACACGAGCCTGGTCAGCAACATCGAGCACTTCAACATCCTCTTCACCGGCGTGCTGACGCCGATGTTCCTGTTCGGCGGGGTCTTCTTCCCCTTCTCAGGGCTCCCCGACTGGGCCCAGGTCGTCGGCTGGTGCCTGCCGCTCTCGCACCTGGTCGCCGCCACCCGCGACGGCCTCGGCACGCTGGCCCACGTCGGCGCGCTGCTGGCCCTGCTGATCGTCCTCTTCCCGTTCCCCGCCGCGCGCCTGAGGCGGACGCTTCTGCGCTAACCCCGGGCGAGGACTCCGTGGCAGTACCGGGCCCTCGCATCCAGAAGCTCGACCATCCTCTCGGGTAGCGGGCTCCCGAGAGCCGCGACGTCCGGATCCGCTGCGGCCTCCGCGAAGGCGCTCGGCACGCGTGCCGCCAGGTCGCGCGCGCGATCCACTGTGCGCTCCTCATCGAGGCCGAGCTCGCGGGCGACCGCCGGCCAGGGGTTCCGGTAGGTGGTGACGCGGTAGTCGCCTCCCAGCTTCATGGCGAACTTCAACCCGAGCGGGTTGTCACCGTAGGGCAGGGCGGAGGCGATGTCGTAGAGGGGGGCGAGGCGGACCTGCCGCCCGGAGAGCAACAACGAGTAGTTCTTGGCGTGGCCGTCGGTGCCGACCACCAGCCAGTTCCAGATCAGCGCGTCGGCGAGGTGCTCGACCGCCTTCTCCGCCC
>LNEQ01000068.1 GCA_001464995.1 Actinobacteria bacterium Ga0077541 | reverse complement strand
ACGAGGCCGTGCTGCAGATGCTGCGCCGCATCGAGAAGGTCGAGAACATCCCGGCGTTCATCGAGGGCGTGAAGGGCGGCAAGGAGCGCCTGATGGGCTTCGGCCACCGGGTCTACAAGAACTTCGACCCGCGGGCGACGATCATCAAGAAGGCCTGCGACGACGTCTTCGAGGTCACCGGGGTCAACCCCCTGCTGGCCATCGCGGTCGAGCTGGAGAAGATCGCGCTCCAGGACGAGTACTTCGTCAAGCGCAAGCTCTACCCGAACGTCGACTTCTACTCGGGCCTGATCTACGAGGCCCTGGGCATGCCGCCGGAGATGTTCACGGTGCTCTTCGCCATCGGGCGGACCCCGGGCTGGGTCGCCCAGTGGAAGGAGCTCATCGGGGACAAGGACCAGAAGATCTCGCGCCCGCGCCAGATCTACATCGGCTCCGACGAGCGCGACTACGTGGCGATCGGCTCCCGCTAGCCGTACCGGGCCGGGGCGCACGCGCGCCCCGGCCCCCTGCGGCCCCGCCGCCCGCCGGGAGCCCGGTCAGACGGCCGGCGCCCGTCCTTCGTCCGCGGCGCGCTCGGCGACCATGTCGAGCAGGCCGACCAGCTGCTGCAGCTGGTCGTCGTCGAGCGCATCCCAGATGCGGCGCATCAGGTCGTGCCGTCCGGGCAGCGCCTCGCCCGCCACCTCCAGCCCCTCCGGTGTGAGGTGCGCCTGCACCATGCGCCCGTCGCTGGGGTGGGGCAGCCGCTCCACCAGCCCGCCCCGCTCGAGCCCGTCGACCAGCTTGGTCACGTTCGGGCGCGTCACGCCGAGCTCGTCGCCGAGCGCGTGCAGGCAGGCCCGGCGCTCGTCCCGGCAGCAGAGCACCTCGAGCACCTCGAGCTTGGCGTCGGAGAGCCCGTAGCCGCCGGCGTGCCGGTCGAGCTCGCGGCCCGCTGTGCAGGCGAGCCGCTCCAGCGCGTCGGTCGCGCGCCGGGCCAGCTCGGCGCGCCCGCCCTCGAGGTCGGTCGTTTCCCGGTTCATCATCTTGACGGTACCACCCCCCACCGGAGGCTCGTCAAGCTCCTGTCGCGGTAGGATGACGGGGTGTCCGATCCACAGGAGCAGATGCGCAACGCCGCGCGCGAGGTGGGCAACGAGCTCGCGCGCGCGGTCGAGCAGGCGGCGAAGCTCGCCCGTCAGGCGGGCGACGACATCGCCCGGCTGATCGGCGACGCGGCCCCCGCGCGCGCTCCCAAACCACGATCCGAGTCCCCGGCCGATCTGATCCGGGACATCGGTCGCCTACGCGACGAGGGCCTCATCACCGAAGAAGAGTTCCAGACCAAGAAGGCCGACCTCCTGGGGCGGGTGTGAGCGCGCCCGAGGGGTGGGGCGAGCTGCTCGGCCGGCTCGAGCCGTACGTCTCGCCGGAGTGGAGCAGCCACGCGCGCGAGCACGGCGAGCAGCCCTGGATCCGTCTGATCCTCCTGGTGGATGCGCACCACCAGCTCTCCACGCCGCGCGTGGTCGAGAAGGTCGCGATGACCATGGCCGATCTGGCCGTCGACCGGGAGAAGGAGCGCGAGGGCTGGGAAGCCGTGCGCGCGAGCGCCGCCGATCAGCGCGTGGCCAGCGACCCCGGCTCTGCTGTCGCCCGAGCTCGTGCTCCTGTTCGAGCGCTCGATCGAGCCCGGGCCGCCGGGGATGTGAGACGGTGGCCGGCGGTCATCCGAGCGACGCCGACCGTGCGGAGGCGTCGCTTCCGGCCCTGACGGCGGTGATCGAGGCGGTGGGCGCGCACGACGCGGGTGCGCTCGCGGGCCTCTATCGGGACGACGTCGTGTGGCTCGCCCCCGACGGCGCGCACACCGGCATCGATGCTGCGGTCGCCCGCCACATGGAGATCGCCACCCGGGCCGTCGTGTGGGACCCGCCTCAGCAGCACGGGGCCCGCGCGGTGCTGCGCTGGACCGGTGACGACGGCGTGCGCGGCGCCATCGTGGTCGAGGTCCGCCGGGGCCTGATCATCTCGGCCGCGTCCCTCTGACCGCGGCCGCCGGGGCTCAGGCCCCCGGCGGCCGGGCGGCGACCATGCGCAGGAGCCGCGGCTCGTAGAAGGCCCTGAGGCGTCCGCCCTGCGGCCGGAGCGTCTCCACGTCGAGCACCGCCAGCGCCCCCTTGCGCATGTGCAGCGCCGCCCCCCCGGTGAGATCGCC
>LNEQ01000067.1 GCA_001464995.1 Actinobacteria bacterium Ga0077541 | reverse complement strand
TCGGTCGGCGTGGAGGGCCGGCCCGCGCGGGGCGCGCTGCGGCGCAGCGGCGCCCTGGTGCGCGGCCACTGGTGGCGCACGGCCGCGGCCGTCGCCGTTGCCGTGGCCGGGCTGCTGATCGGCCCGGCGATCGGCGTCGTCGCGCTGCTGCTCACGGGCGCGGCCTTCGACCTGGTCAACATGATCGCGGCCATGGTGTACGTGGCGGCGCTGCCGTTCGCCGCGATCGTCCTCACCTACCTCTGTGCGCCTCGAGGAGGAGGAGGAGGGCGCCCCGGTGACGGGGCTCGAGGAGCTGCCGCAGGAGCTGCGCGGGCCCTTCGCGCCCGCCGAGCCGCCCGCCGCGGGCGCTTAGGCGACGAGCGCTACGCGGGGGGGACGCCGGCGCGCGGCTTCAGCTCCAGGTTGAGCCAGATGTCGAAGGGCAGGGCCTCCAGGCGCTCCCGCAGCGCCTCGCGCACCTCGTCCTCCTGGCGGACGGTCACCTCCGGCTCCACCAGTCCCTCCACCTCGACGTAGAGCTTGCGGCCCACCTTGGTTGACCAGGACGGTGGGGGTCGCCAGGTCGAACCGGCCGCGCACCTCGTCCACCGCCGCCCGGACCGGCACCTCGACCTCGGCCGCAGGAGCCCCCTCGAGGAGCTCGACGAGCGTGCCGCGCACCATCCGCACGGGGGGCACGATGAAGATGACGCAGGTCGCGAGCACCATCGCCGGGTCGATGTACGGCGCCCAGTCGTCGAGTGCGGTGCCCTGCAGCAGGAGGATGGCCGTGAAGCCCACCGTCATGCCGACGCCGCGCAGGGCCGCGATCCGCCAGGCCGTGGTCTCGGCATCGAGCAGGTCCGAGCCCGCGGACTGCGACCTCAGCCACACCCACACCACGAGCGAGGCGATCGTCGTGAGCACCCCGTAGGCGATCGCCCATCCGGCCGTGATGTCGCTGCCATGGCCTCGACGGCGGCGTAGAGCAGGGTGGCGATGAGGACGAAGCCCTGGACGCTGATCACGAGGGGGGTGACCGACTCCCGCCCGAAGGGATAACGCTCGGTGGGCTCCCTCTGCGCCAGGGCCGAGGCCCACAGCAGGAGCAGCGAGACGAGGATGCCGACCACGGCGTACATGCCGTCGAGCAGGATCATCTGCGAGCCTCCCAGGATCCCCCAGGCGATCCCCAGGCCGCCGAGCACCGCCGTCGCCACGATCGACCACACCAGCGCGCGCCGCTCGACCTGCGCGACGCCCACGGCTCAGAAGCTCCAGATGACCGGCACGAGCAGCACCGCCACCACTCCGAAGAGCAGGATCAGCGGCAGGCCGAGCTTCCAGTAGTCGCCGAAGCGGTAGCCGCCGGGACCCATCACCATCAGGTTCGCCGGCGTCGCGACGGGGGTGAGGAACGAGGCGGCCGCGGCCACCGCGACCGCCATCAGCACGGGCTTCGGCGACACCCCGATGTCGGCCGCCGCCGTCACGGCGATCGGGATCACGATGAGGGCGGTCGCCATGTTGCTGATGAGCTGGCCGAGGGCGAACGTGAGGACCACGAGCCCGAGCACGAGCGCGCGCGGTCCGGCATCGCCCACCATCGACACGAGCCCCTCGGCGAGCTTCTCGGCGGCCCCCGTCTCGATCATCGCGGTGGAGAGGGGGATCATGCCGCCGACCAGGATCACCGTGGTCCACGAGATGCCCCGGTACGCCTGGTCCATGCTCAGCACCCCCGAGAGCACCATCGCGGCCGCCGCCAGCAGCCCGGCGACCGCCGGCGGCACCGCGCCGGTGGCGAGCAGGACGACCATCCCCGCCAGCACCACGATCGCCCGCTTCGCGCCGGGGCCGAGCGGCACCGCCTGGCGTCGGATGGCGTCGGGACGGTCGACCACGAGCACGTCCGGGTCGTCCAGGTTCTCGTCGAGCGCCGCCCAGCTGCCGCGCAGCAGCAGCGTGTCGCCCACGGCCAGCTCGCTGTCGCCCTGGAGCTGCTCGCCGTCGCGCTGCACCGCGACCACGACCAGGTCGCCGCTCTCGGTGACCATGCCCGGGAACATGGTCTGGCCGATCAGGCCGGAGCGTGGAGGGATGACGACCTCGGCGAGGCCCGCGGTCCGGGTCATCAGGGGCTCCTCGGCACCCGCCAGGCCGTACTCGCCCGCGAGCACCCGGGCGTGGTCGCTGAGGTCGCGCGGGATGCTGCGGGCGGCTCGGACCGGAAGCAGGCGCTCGCCGAAGAGCAGGACGATCACGATCGTCCCCGCGACCAGTGGCAACCCGACCAGCGCGAACTCGACGAAGCCGAACGCGCCGACGCCGGCGTCGGCGGCCGCCTCCGAGACGATCACGTTGACCGGGGTCCCGGTCAGGGCCAGCAGGGAGCCCGCGTGCGCCCCGAACGCCAGGGGCATCAGGAACTGCGAGGGCATCCGGCCGAGCCCGACCACCATCACGACGGTCATGGGCAGAAGCGCGGCGACCGCGCCGTTGACGCTGATCAGTGCCGTCACCCCGGCCACGAGGAGCATCGTCAGCACGATCAGCCGCGTGCGGTTGTCGCCGGCCCTCTCGCTCAGCCGCTGGCCGGCCCAGGTCGTCACCGCCGCCGAGTCCAGTGCCTCGCTCACCACGAAGAGGGACGCGATGAACAGCACCGTGGGATCGCCGAAGCCGCCCAGCGCCTGATCCAGCTCGAGCAGGCCGGTGGCCCACAGCGAGAGCGCCACGCCGATGGCGACGATCGAGACCGGAAGCCGGTCGATCACGAACACCACGACCGTCACGCCGAGGATCACGAAGCAGATCGCGATGTCGCTCATCGGCGGTACCGGTTGGGGGGTCGCACGCGCGTGGCCGGCGCTAGTGCCGGGCGCGCGCGGCGGCTAGCCCGGACCCAGCGGGATCCCGGTCAGGTACCACGCGACGAAGAGCGCCGTCCAGCCGACGGTCAGGATCAGCGCGTAGGGCAGCATCAGCGCGATCACCGTGCCGATGCCCGAGCGCTTCTCGTACCGGGCGGCGAAGACGACGATCAGCGGGAAGTAGGCCATGATCGGCGTGATCACGTTGGTGGGCGAGTCGCCCACCCGGTAGGCCGCGAGCACGGTCTCGGGGTCCACGCCGAGACGGATGAAGAGCGGCACGAAGATCGGCGCCAGCAGCGCCCACTTGGCGATCGCCTGCGGGATGATGAGGTTCACGACCAGCGTCAGCAGGATGACGCCGATCAGCAGCCAGACGCTGCCGATGTCGACGCTCTCGAGGGTGTCGCCCATCTTCACGGCCGCGACCGTCGCCAGGTTGCTGAAGTTGAAGTAGGCGATGAACTGCGCGATCAGGAGGAAGAGGAAGAGGAGCCCGGCCAGGCTCGCCCACGACTTGGTGATCGCGTTGATCGCGTCCGTCCCGGTCCTGATGGTCCCCACCGCCCGCCCGTACGCGAGACCGGCGGCGAGGAAGATCAGCGAGATCATCACGACCAGGCTGTCCATGAAGGGCGAGGTGCCGATCACGTCCCCGGTGACCGGGTCGCGAAGGGGCCCGCCGGAGGGGATCGTCAGCGCGGCGATCAGGATCACCACCGCCAGCACGCCCGCGCCCGCCCAGCGCAGCCCCTTCGCCTCCTCGGCGGGGGTGAGGGCGTGCGAGGGGTCGGAGGCCTCGTCCTCCGACGGATCGGGTGCCGAGTCGGCGGCGTTGTAGGCCCCGAGCCGGGGCTCCACCAGCCGCGACGTGGTGATCGCCCCGATCAGCGTGATGAGGATCGTCGAGCCGATGCCGAAGTAGAGGTTCGACGTCAGGTCGATCGTCCGGTCCGCGTCGACCAGCCCGATCGCCTCGTTGGTGATCTCGGTCAGGATCGCGTCGGTCGGCGTGATGAGGAAGTTCACGCCGAAGCCGCCGGCGACGCCGGCGAATGCGGCGGCCATGCCCGCCAGCGGATGCCGGCCGACGCTCAGGAAGGCGGCGGCCCCCAGCGGGATCAGCACGAGGTATCCGGCGTCGGATGCGATGCTCGAGATGACCCCGAGGAACACGATGATGTACGTCAGCGAGGCCTCGGACGAGATCGCCACGAGCTTCCGGATCAGCGCCCCGATCAACCCGGAGGTCTCCGCCAGGCCGACGCCGATCATCACGATCAGGATGATCCCCATGGCCGTGAAGCCCATGAAGTTGCTGACGAACGAGGTGAACAGGAAGCGGACCCCGTCGGCGGTCAGCAGCCCCCGCACCTCGACGGTCTCGGTGACGACCTCGTAGGCGTCGGCGTCGGCGGCCTCGGACGGCAGGATCTCGCCCGGTTCGACCGATCCGCCGATGTAGGTCTCCTCCACAAGGGCGGGCGGCGGCTTGACCACCTCGTAGGTGACGCTCGTGCCGGCCCAGTAGAAGATCTGCGACAGGCCGATCATGGCGACGATCAGCGCCAGGAACAGGATGGCGGGGTGGGGGACCTTGTTGCCGACGCGCTCGATGGCGCCGAGGAAGCCGGTCATCGGCCGCCGCGCTCCGCCATCACCGTCGCGTAGCGCCCGAGGAAGTCCGCCTCGGCGACGATCGCCCGCTCGAACTCGTCGAGCATCACGCGCTCGTCGGGCCCGTGGATGTTCGCGTACCCGTCAGTGGTGCCGACCAGCAGCATCTCCGCCTCCGGCGCGGCCACCTGAAGCGCGTTGACAAGCGGGATCGACCCGCCGACGCCCGCGGTGACCGCCTCGCGGCCCCAGGCGGCCGCCCACGACGCGCGCGCGGCCTCGTAGGCAGGCCCGTCCGTCTTCGCCGCGAACCCGTTGCCGGTCGGCCCGGCGCTCACCTGCAGCGGGACGCCGAAGGGCGCCAGCCGCTCGAAGTGGCGCATCACCGCGGCCTGGGCGTCGGCCGCGTCCTGCTCGGGGTGCACACGCACGTTGATGATCGCGCGGGCGCGGGGCTGGACGGCGTTGAGGGCGCCGTCCACCGGCGGGACGTCCATGCCGATCACGGTGATGGCCGGGCCCGACCAGACCCGCGACCCGAGGGTGCCGGTGCCGATCAGCGGCAGGCCGTCGCGTATCTCGGCCAGCGCCCGGAACTCCTCCTCGGTGTTGCCCCCACCGGTCCACTCCTCGCGGCGCAGGCCCTCGACGGCGACGTCGCCGGCGTCGTCGTGCAGGGAGGCGAGCGCGCGGAGCAGGACCAGGAGGGCGTCGGGCGCGGCGCCCCCGTACTGGCCGCTGTGCTTCGCGGAGGCGAGCGTCGTCACCTCGATCGTGACGTTCGCCATGCCGCGGAGCGCGACGGTCAGGGTCGGCACGCCCGGCCGCACGCTGCCCATGTCGCCGATGACCATGGCGTCGGCGGCGAAGAGCTCCGGATTCGTCAGCGGGTAGGTCGTCAGGGCTCCGCCGCCGACCTCCTCCTGGCCCTCGATGACGATCTTGATGCCGACCGGCGGGCGGCCGTCCCAGGCCCGCAGCGCGCCGACGTGGGCGATGATGTTCGACTTCGTGTCGGCGGCGCCGCGGCCGAACACGGCCCCGTCGCGCTCGACCGGTTCGAACGGCGGCGAGGTCCACTCCGTCTCGTCGCCGGCGGGCACGACGTCGTAGTGGCTGTAGAGCAGCACCGTCGGCGCGCCCTCGGGGGCCGGGATCTCGCCGATCACGATCGGGTTCGTGCCGGGCAGCTCCAGCGTGGAGACCTCCGGCACGCCGGCGTCGCGGAACAGCTTCGCGACCAGGTCGTGGGCCTCGCGCAGGGGGCCCTCCGGGCGGCCGTCGCCGGAGATCGAGGGGATCCGCACCAGATCGTCGAGATCGCGGCGCAGCTCGGGCATCAGCGCGCGGACGCGCGCGGCGTGGTCTCGGCCCTCCATGGTGCCCCGGTCGGGTATCGCTGTTCTCCTCGTGACGCGCTCCACCCCGCGCGGGCGGCAGATTCTCAGACGGAGAATGGATTTACCAGGGGTCCCTGCGACGGCGTCCACATCTCTCCGGGCGCGTGCCGGGACGTCCCCCATCCGTCCATGCGAGCGCATCGCGCGCGCCGCGCGGCTCTCGAGCTCGCCCTCCGGAGGGTCGTCGATCCGGCGCCGCCGGATCTGAACGGGACGTCCGGCCCGCGCGACGCCGGACGCCTCGGAACCGGGCCGCATGCACAGGTGGGTCCACGCCCCGGCACTCCCGTCCGGGCTCGGGCGATACTCCTCCGATGCGACTCGTCCCCCACGTCCTCCGCGTGCGCGAGTTCCGCGACGTGTGGCTCGCCAGCGTCGCGTCCAACGCCGGCAGCTGGCTGCAGATCGTCGCGAGCGGCTGGCTGATCCTGCAGGCGACCGGCAGCCCCGCCGCCGTCGGCGCCCTCGCGCTGGTCACGCGCGCCCCCGCCCTGGCGCTGGCCGCCATGGCCGGGAGGCTCGCCGACCGGCACGACCGGCGCCTGGTCGGCATCTGGACCTTCCTGCTCCAGGCGGTCGCCGCCGCCGCGCTGGCCGTGATCACCCTGACCTCGGGCGTCCAGGTCTGGGCGATCTACCTGTTCACCTTCGTGACGGGCGTCGGCTTCGCGCTCGGGCTGCCGGCGATGCTGGCCCTGATCCCGTCGCTGGTGCCGCGCCCGCAGCTCTCCCAGGCGGTCAGCCTGAACGCCGCGGGGATCAACGTCGCGCGGCTCCTCGGCCCGGCCGTCGGCGGCCTGACGCTGGCGTTCTTCGGGGCGACGACCTGCTTCGCCCTGAACGCCCTCTCCTTCATGGCGCTGGTGCTCGTGCTCCTCGCGTTGCCGCCCCGGCCGGCGGCCGCCGGCAGCTCGCGGGCGCGGATGCGGGAGGCGCTGGGCGTGGCGGTGCACGACCCGGCCCTGCGGAGGCTGCTCATCGGGATGGCGCTCTTCACCGCCCTGGCCTCGCCGATCCAGGAGCTCGCGCCGGTGGTCGCCGACCGGCTCGACGCCGGCGCGGAGGGCCTCGGCCTGCTGCTCGGGGCGATGGGTGGCGGGGCGCTGATCGGCGCCTGGCTGCTGGAGCGCCTCGGCGACGCCGGCCTGCCCCGGCACCGGGCGCTGCCGATCGCCTCGCTCACGTTCTCGGGCGGTCTGGCGGTGGTCGCCCTGACGCCCTGGTTCTGGCTCGGGCTCGCCGGGATGGCCTTCAGCGGCGTCTTCTGGATCTGGATGTTCGCGGCCACGAACACCGCGATCCAGCTCCT
>LNEQ01000066.1 GCA_001464995.1 Actinobacteria bacterium Ga0077541 | reverse complement strand
TCAGTCGACGAAGGCGGCGACCGCGTCGAGCATCCCGGCAGGGACACGGCCCTCGACCTCTAGGAAGTGGCCGACGCCGGGCACGGCGAGCGTGCGGGTCGGGCGGCCCGCCTGCTCGCGGGCGGAGGCCAGGCGCGCCATGTCCGAGACGGGCACCGTGCGGTCGCGGGTCCCGTGGACGAGGAGCGCCGGCTGCGGCGCCCGGGCCGCATCGCGGCGCGGGTCGCGGGAGAGCGTGGCCTGCGCCACCTCGGTGCCGACCAGGCGGTCGAGGAAGCGCCCGGCCGCGCCCGACACGCGCGGCAGCCCCCCGAGCGGCCGCCCGGGGGCCGAGAGCGTCACGATGCGGGTCACCGGCGCGCCGGCTGCGGCGCGGAGCGCGAGGTCGCCGCCCTGGCTGTGGCCGATCAGGGCGACGCGGCGCGTGTCGACGCCCGGCAGGGCGGCGAGGGTGCGCGCCGCCGCGGACGCGTCGGCGGCGAGCGGGCGGGCGTCGAGCCAGCTGAGGGCGGGCCCGGTCGAGAGCCCGATGCCGCGCTTGTCGTAGCGCAGGACGGCGACGCCCCGCTGCGCCAGTCCCTCGGCGATGCCGCGGTAGGCCCGGCCGCCGCCCTCGCCGAACGCGCCGTCGCGGTTCGTGGGGCCGAAGCCGCCCACGAACACCGCCGCGGGGAAGGGCCCCGGTCCGGCCGGCACCGTGAGGGTGCCCGAGAGCACCTGGCCCCCTTGGGCCGGGATCGTCACCGGGCGCTCGGCGGGGGCGGCGGAGGGACTGGCCAGGACCAGCGCGCTGACGAGGGCGGCGAGCACCCGGGGGAGGTTAGAGCCGCTGTGTTCGCATCCGGTGAAGTCCCGGCCGCGGGCCGGTTCAGCGCCCTCTCCCGGCGGCGCCGATCGGCGCGCCGCCGGCTCGGCTATCCTGCCCGGGTGGACGAGGTCCTGCTCGCCGAGCGGCTGATCGCCTACGACACCTCCCGCCGCACCGGCATCGGCCAGGCCACGGACTTCGTGGCGGGATGGCTCGAGGCCCGGGGGGCGTCCGTCTCCTCCGTCGAGACGGGCGGCCGGCGGAGCCTGGTGGCGCAGGTCGGATCGGGTCCGGTCCGGCTCATCTTCCACGGGCACCTGGACGTGGTGCCCGGCCATCCGGAGCAGTTCGTGCCCCGGATCGAGGACGGGCGGCTGTACGGCCGCGGCGCGTACGACATGAAGGCGGCCCTCGCGGCCATGATGCTCGCCGTCGCCGACCTCGCCGACGGCCTCCACGGAGTGCAGGTCGAGCTGATCGTGGTGCCCGACGAGGAGCGCTCGGAGCCCGGCGAGAACTGCACCCAGATGATGGTCCACGAGGGGCTGCGGGCCGACTTCGTGGTCTGCGGCGAGCCCACCGACATGCAGGTCGGCGTGCAGGCCAAGGGCGTGCTGATGCTGCGGGTCGAGGTGCCCGGAACCGCCGCGCATGGCGCGACGCCGTGGTTGGGCGACAATGCGGTCCTGCGCGCCGTCGATCTCTACCGCCGCATCTCCGGCCTCCCGTTCGCCACCGAGTCGGCGCCGCTCTTCGAGCGGCCCTCGATCAACCTCGGGCGCATCCAGGGCGGCGACGCGGTGAACAAGGTGCCCGACCTGTGCCGCATGGAGGTGGACGTGCGGTACCTGCCGGGGCAGTCGCCCGACGAGGTGCTGCGCCAGATCCGCTCGCTCGACGCCTCGGCGACGCTCGAGCCGCTGCTGGAGCGGCCGCCCGCCGACGTGCCCCCCGGGAACGTCTTCGTCCAGGCCCTGCTGGCGGCCGCGAGCGGGCACGAGCCCTCGGCCACCTCGGTGGGGCGCGACGGCGCCTCCGACGCGGTCGCGTTCCTCGAGGTGGGCGTCCCGGCGGTCGAGTTCGGCCCCCGCGGCGCAGGACATCACGGGCCCGAGGAGTACGTCGAGATCGAGAGCCTGCCCCTCTACCGCCGCGCGCTCGCCGATTTCGCGCACCGCGTCGCGGCCCTGCCCACCCCCCTCGTGGACCCGGAGGTCGCCCGGTGACGCCGCCCGAGCCGCCCCACCAGCGCGCCCGCTACTGGCGCGTGCCCCGCCGCCGCCGCGGCTGGCTCGCCGTGGTCGGCTGGACGATGTGGGCGCTGGTCGGGCTCGGGGTGTCGGTGCTCGCGGGCGGCTACATCTACCTCGACGACAC
>LNEQ01000065.1 GCA_001464995.1 Actinobacteria bacterium Ga0077541 | reverse complement strand
CGAGGGCGCGGTCGGTCATGGTCAGGCCGCCCACCGCGAGCGCGAGCAGTGCGGCGCCCGTCGCGATGCCCCGGCCCGTCAGATCCTGCGTCCGTGCTGATGAAGCTCCCACGATGTCGCCCCCTACGTCGGCTCTTGTCGGGATCGATCATCGCCGAGCGCGCCCGGGGGCGTCCGGGTCGGGCGGGGGGTTCGGCGGCTGTACCTTCGGCCCGAACCACCGACTCCTTCGATCAGGCGCCCGCGCGCCGCGCCGCCGGGTGACCCCGACGGCGGCGGAGGGCCGGTCCCCCCGTCCGGACTCATCCCCGCGCCGGTCCGGCCGATAACATCCCCCGAATGCCACAACGAATAGCCGTCTTCGGAATGGGATATGTCGGATGCGTCTCGGCCGCGTGCCTCGCGAGCCGCGGCCATGACGTCATCGGGGTCGACGTCAGCCCCGACAAGGTCGCGATGGTCTCGGAGGGCCGGACCCCGGTCGTCGAGGAGCGCATCGGCGAGCTGATCGCCGAGCAGGTCGCCGAGGGCCGCCTGTCGGCGACCACCGACGCCGCCGCCGCGATCGCCGGCACCGACATGGCGCTGGTGTGCGTCGGCACCCCCTCCACCCCCGCGGGCGACCTCACCACCACCTACCTCGAGCAGGTGGCCGAGGAGATCGGCACCGCGCTGAAGGAGCGCGAGGGCGGCCGCTACACGGTCGTGATCCGCTCGACGATGCTGCCCACCACGTGCGACAGCGTCATCCGCCCCCGCCTGGAGGCGGCCTCGGGCATGCGCGCGGGCGAGGGCTTCGGGCTCGCGGTGAACCCCGAGTTCCTCCGCGAGGGCAGCTCGGTGCGCGACTTCTTCGACCCGCCCAAGACCGTCATCGGCCAGGTCGATGACGCGAGCGGCGACGCGGTCGCGGAGCTCTACGAGGGCCTGCCGGGCCCGGTCTACCGGGTGCCGCTGCGGGTGGCGGAGATGACCAAGTACGTGGACAACGGCTTCCACGCGCTCAAGGTCGGCTTCGCGAACGAGATCGGGGCGGTCTGCAAGGCGCTCGGCCTCGACAGCCACATCGTGATGGACATCTTCACGTCGGACACCAAGCTCAACATCTCGCCGGCCTACCTGAAGCCGGGCTTCGCGTTCGGCGGCTCCTGCCTGCCGAAGGACCTGCGCGCGATCACCCACCGCGCCCGCCGGGCCGACACGCCGGTGCCCATCCTCGAGAGCATCCTCCCCTCCAACGAGGGCCAGATCGACCGCGTCTTCCGCGCGATCGAGGAGACGGGCCGCAGGCGGGTCGGGCTCTTCGGCCTGTCGTTCAAGGCCGGCACCGACGACCTGCGCGAGAGCCCCATGGTGGCCCTGGCCGAGAAGCTGCTCGGGCGCGGGTTCGAGCTGATGATCTACGACCAGCATGTGGCGTTCTCGCGGCTGCTCGGCGCGAACCGCGCCTACGTGGACAGCCGCATCCCCCACCTCTCGAAGCTGATGGCCAGCTCGGCCGACGCCGTGGTGAACCACGCCGAGGTGTGCGTCGTGGGCGCCGCCGATCCCGACGCGATCGCGGCCATCGGCCGCGTGGACGACCGCGTGATCGTCGACCTCGTGCGCTTCCCCGGATCCGACGCCTACGAGGGGCACGCGAATTACATCGGCGTCGGCTGGTAGCGCGGGCGGGGGCCCCCGGGTCCTCGTCCTGGTCGAGAACCTCTCGGTCCCCTTCGACCGGCGCGTCTGGCAGGAGTGCCGGGCGCTCACCGAGGCGGGCTACCGGGTGGAGGTCATCTGCCCGCGCGGCACCAAGCGCGACACCGAGGCCTTCGCCGAGATCGAGGGCGTGCGCATCCACCGCTACCCGCTCACGGCGGCCACCGGGGGTCCCGCGGGCTACGTGCGCGAGTACGGCACGGCGCTCTGGAGCACGCTCCGGATCGCCCGGCGGCTCTCGCGGCAGGAGCCCTTCGACGTCGTCCACGCCTGCAACCCGCCGGACCTCCTCTTCCTGATCGCGCTGGCGCTCCGCCGCAGCGGGGCCCGCTTCCTCTTCGACCACCACGATCTGGTGCCCGAGCTGTTCGAGTCGCGCTTCGAGGGCGGGCCGCGGGTGCTGCACCACGTCTCGCGGCTGCTGGAGAAGGCCACCTTCCGGGCCTCGGACGCGGTCATCAGCACCAACGAGAGCTACCGCCGGGCGGCGATCGAGCGCGGCGGGCTGCCGCCCGACCGCGTGCGCGTGGTCCGGAGCGCCCCCGACCTGTCGCGGTTCGTCCCGGTCGCGCCCGATCCGGCGCTGAAGCGCGGCCGCCCCCACCTGGTCTGCTACCTCGGGGTGATGGGCCCCCAGGACGGCGTCGACTACGCCCTGCGCGCCCTCGCCCACCTGCGGCGCGACCTGGGCCGCGAGGACGTCAGCGCCACGTTCATCGGCGGCGGCGACGCGTTCGACGAGTCGGTGGCCCTGGCACGGGAGCTCGGGCTGGACGACATGGTCGAGTTCACCGGGCGCGTCCCCGACGAGACCGTCCAGCTCCTGCTCTCGACCGCCGACGTCTGCCTGTCGCCGGACCCCCTGAACCCGCTCAACGACGTCTCGTCGATGAACAAGGTCGTGGAGTACATGGCCATGAGCCGGCCGCTGGTCTCGTTCGAGCTGCACGAGGCGCGCGTGACCGCGCAGGAGGCCGCCGTCTACGCGCCGGCCAACGACGAGGCCGAGTTCGCCCGGCTCACGGCCGAGCTGCTGGACGACCCGGAGCGACGCGCCCGCATGGGGGCGCTCGGCAGGCAGAGGGTCGAGGACGCGCTCTCGTGGGAGGTCTCCCGCGGGAACCTGCTGGAGGCCTACGCCGACCTCCTCGCCCGCCCGCCCCGCCGCACCGGACGGCTGCGGCGCACGATCGCACGGATCCGCCCGGGCTGAGCCCGGGCGGATCGGGCGGCTACGGCTAGCGGCCGCCGACCTCCGCCGGCACCAGGTCGTCCCCCTGCACGGCCGCCTCGCTGCCGAGCCGGGCGGTGATGTCCTCGAGCACCGCGTCCGCGAGGCCGATGGTGGCCTGGCCGCTCACGACGGTCGGGAAGATCTGGGCCGTCGATGCGAACGCGATGCCGGGGAAGGCCTCGTCGAACGTGCCCGGCACGCCCGCGCCCGCACCGATGCCGTGCACCGGCTCGGCGAGGCGGGCCCGCATCACCTCGTGCGCGATCAGGTCCGTCTCCGGGTCGAAGTCGGGGAAGATGCGGCGGAAGCCCGTCAGGAAGCGCTCGAGGATCTCCTCGTCCGGCGCGTCGAGGATCGGGTTGGTCGAGTTGACGTACTTGGGCAGGTAGACCAGCGCGTGGTCGCGCTCGCCGTCCGGGTCGATGACCCGGGTCGTCTCGACGATGCCCGTCAGCCCCACCTCGGGGTCGGCGATGTTGATCGTGTAGTACGGGCTCATGCTCCGGCGCGTCTTCAGCAGGACGCAGACGATGCCGAGGTACCGGTTCGGCGTGCCCTGCAGCGCGGCGCCCTCGGCGTCGCCGACCAGGCGCCGGGCCACCGGCGGGAGCACGGTGAGGGCGACCATGCGGTAGCTGCGCGCCTCCCCCCCGACGTTCACGACCGCGGGCTCGCCCGGCTCGACCGAGTCGATCGGCGTGGAGGTGTTGATCGTGCCGCCCTGCTCGCGGATGCGCTCGGCCAGCCGGTCGCAGAGCGTCTGGTAGCCGCCGGCGAGCGCGCCGCAGACCTCCTGGGAGCCGTTGCGGCGGGCGCCCGACATGCGGCGGGTACGCGACCACAGCCAGGTGGCCGAGAGGTCGTCGACGCCGTCGTCGAACTTGGCCCGCAGGAGCGGCTGCCACATGCGCTCGTAGACCCCGCGGCCGGCGAGCTTGGAGACCCATCCGACGAGGGGCTTGTGGTCGATCTTCTCCCAGCTCGAGATGCGCTGGCAGTAGGCGACGAACGCGCCGAGGCGCAGCCGCTGCGGGAGGCTCAGCAGCGAGAAGCGCAGGAACTCGGAGATGGTGGAGATCGACTCCATGCGGCCGTCGTGGAAGAAGCCCACCCCGGTCGGCACGAAGCGCAGGTCGGCGTCCACGCCGACCTCCTCGGCCAGCCCGATGACGCGGTCGTCGGTCGGCAGGATCACGTGGTAGAAGCGGTCGACCCGGGCGCCGTCGAACTCCATGTCGCCGGCGAGGCCCCCGAGCGAGTCGGAGGCCTCGTAGAGGTCGACGCCGATGCCGCGCCGGCCGAGGCGGTAGGCCAGGGTGAGGCCGGTGAGGCCTCCCCCGACGACCGCGATGCGGTCGGCGCTCACCGGCGCAGCAGACGGCCGACGAACGCCTTCGAGGCGACGCGGGCCTGGGCGCGCACGGTCGGCCAGACCGGCATCTTGCTCTCGTCCACCCGCTTGGCCGCGTCGAGGCGGATCGGCACCTCGACCACGCGGGTGCCGTCGCGCATCAGCTTGAGGAGCAGCTCGGTCACGCCCGCGAAGCCCGACTCGGTGATGAGGTCGTCGCCGCGCTTGTCGAGGCTGCGGCGGAGCGCGTCGGCCGAGATCGAGCGGTAGAGGTTGGTGAAGGTGTGCAGCTTGGAGCCGGTGGCGATGCGCATCACCAGGCTGGCGACCTTGCTGGTCAGCTGCCGGAACCCGGAGACGTCCACCATCACCCCGTCGGGGTGGTGCATCGAGCCCTGGGCCATGTCGGTCGTGCCGTCGGCGACGATCGAGGCCATGCGGGCGAGGATGCTGAGGTCGCTGGTGGTGTCGGCCTCGATCGTGACGACCACGTCGAGGTCGGGGTCCTGCAGGGCGCGGCGGAAGCCGGCGAGGATCGCCGCGCCGAGGCCTTTGTTGACGCCCTGGCTGACGATCTCCATGTCGAGGGGGCCCTGGTAGGACTCGGCGATCTGCGCCGTGGCGTCCACCGAGCCGTCGTCCACGAGGATGACCCGGTACCGGTGCTCGCCGCCGGCGGTCGCCGCCTCGAGCTCCCGGATCGTTGTACGCGGGCACCACGATGGCGACCGACGCCAGTCGCGCGTCCGCCGACCCGTTGATGTGCTCGGACGCGGCTCGCGAGATGTCCGTCGTCATCTGAGGAATCCTTTCTCCGACTGCTGCCAAGTCGTGTATCGCCATCTCTGGCCGATTCGCTTACCTCTGGTGCCGTGGACGACCGTAAGGCAGGCGGGACCCCCCGCGCGCCCCTCCCGGGTTCAGCGTGTGGAGACCCGAAACAGGTCCCCCGTCCAGCACCAGACCTATACCCCCGGGCGTGACTATCCGGGCATCGGCTCCGCGCGGCAGTCACCGACCCGGTAGACCCTGGTCGGCGAGTCCTCGAATAGCTGCTCATCCACGGTGCAGTGCTCCCTCGCCCAGGTGATGCCGGGGGCCTCGGGCTCCCCCGGGCGCAGGGCCAGCACGACCACGCCGCTCTCCGACCCGCGGGCCAGGCGCTCGACCAGGCCGGCGGTCGGGGGACCGACGGGCAGGCGGTCGAACTCCGGGTTGTCGAGCAGCACGATCTCCGGCGGGGGCGGTGTCTCGTCCCAGCCCGGGATCAGCGGGGTCCCGTCGGCGGCGCCCAGGCTCGGCTCGTGATAGCCCGCGCCCTGCGCGCCCTCGGCCTCGTAGAAGACCACCGGCGCGCCCGGGGGGCGGGCGGCGGCGACCGCGGCCGCCCACTCGCCGATCGGCTCACCGCGTGAGCGCGAGCCGTCGGCGACCGCGAACACCATCAGCAGGACGATCGCCGCACCCAGGGGGAGGGCGATCCGCCGGTCGGCGTGGCTGAGCGACCAGGCGATCAGCAGGCAGACGGCGGGGACCGTCGCGATCAGGTAGCGGGTCAGCCAGATCGAGTCGCCCGCCTGGGAGATGACGAAGGCGCCCGCCAGGGGGATGACCATCCACGCCAGCGCCAGCCACCCCTGACGCGCCTCGGCCGAGCCGAGCCGGCCGCGCAGGCGCCAGGCGGCGGCGGCGAGCAGGGCGGCGCACAGCACGACCAGCGCCTGGCGCACCCGCTCGGGGCCGCCGCCGCCGAGGATCTGCGCGACGAAGCCCGGCACGTCGGCCACGCCGGGCTTCGGGACCCGGAAGAGCGGGTTGACCCCGGAGGCGCCGAGCGTCAGCACGGCGAGCGGGATCCCGGCGACCGCGATCGCGGCGAGCGAGATCAGCCACGGGCGCAGAGCGTGCCGGCGCTCCCAGAGCACCGGCACGGCGTGCGCGAACGCCAGCAGGACCAGCGTCGCGTTGGTGTAGACGCAGAGCACCGCGACCAGCGAGTACGCGACCCACCAGCGCCGGTCGCCGGTGTCGATGGCACGTAGCAGGCACCCCCAGCCGATCGTGCCGAGCAGCATCGCGTAGGTCGGCCACCGCGCGTCGGGGGCGTTCTTCACGGCGAGGGGGCTGATCGCCAGCAGTGCGGCCGCCCCGAGCGCCACCCCCTGCGGATAGCGCTGGATCGCGGTCCACCAGAGCGCCGCGATCGACGCGCCGAAGGCGAGCAGCGACGGGAGGCGCAGCCACCACGCCGCACCGTCGATCGCCGCGAACGGGTAGGCGACGACCTGCGACACGAGCGCCTGCGGATCCTGCGTCCAGAACGCGAGCATCGCGATCGGCCCGTGCTGGGAGAGCGCGAAGACGTA
>LNEQ01000064.1 GCA_001464995.1 Actinobacteria bacterium Ga0077541 | reverse complement strand
GTGCCCGCCGCCGTGCCCGGGCTCGCCTCGAACGACCGCATCTCGCGGGTCGTCTCGGTCCAGCGCATCTTGTAGGGCTCGGCGTCGCCCAGCAGCTCGTACGTCGGCGCGCCGGCGGCGAGTCCCTCCGCGATCGCGGCCAGCGCGACCAGGTGGCCCGGGGAGAACCGGGCCTGCTCGGGATCGAAGCCCGCCTTCAGCGAGTAGAGGCCCGAGGGGTCGAGGATGTCGAGCTCGAAGGCGATCATCCGGCCGTCGAGCCGGAGGTTGACGAGCCTCAACGTGCCCCGGGAGGCCGCCCAGCGGGCGACGTCGAGGTAGAAGGCGTGCGTCTGCGGCGACGACGTGATCGCCGTGCCCCCCTCCCCCTTCCACTGGAGCCCCTCGACGGCGAAGGCCTCCGCGAGCAGGGCATCGAGGTCATCGCGGCCCGGGTCGACGGCGATCTCCAGGGAGCCGGACTCCTCGAGGCGGCGGCGGCAGCGGCGCAGCTCCTTGCGCATCTTGCGCTCGAGCATCGCGTCGGGCTCCTCGATGCCGTCGAGCGACACGTAGGGCGAGCGCAGCTCCACCCGCTCGACCGCCCGGTAGCCGGCCGCCCCGGCGGCGGCGCGGAACGCATCGAGGGTCCCCTCCTCCACGTCGAGCGGCGCCAGCGACAGGCGCCGCTGGCGAAGGCGGAGGACGATCGCGGCGAGCTCGGAGACGGCCGCCGGGTCCTCCCCGAGGATCCGGAAGCGCGGGGTGTGCTCGTTGGTGGGCGACGAGGTGGCGACGCCGTGGCGCACGAGCGGGACGATCGCCCGCAGGCGCCCGCCCCCCTGGAGGGCGATCGCCCCGAGCCGCCCCTCCGGCGTGAAGGCCCTCATCCAGGCCGAGAACCAGCCCGGCCGGCAGAAGGGGTCGGCGCCGGTCCGGTCGGCCAGCGCATCCCAGTCGGAGGCGATCGTCTCGATGTCGTGGACGACCTCGATCAGGCTCCACGGACTGGCGGCGGCGGGCGGTGGACTATCATCGGCTGCTGACATGCGCCGCAATGTACGCGACATCGCACGGCTGACGCGCCGGCGCTTCCTGCTGGCGGGGGCCGGAGCCGTCGCCGTCGTGGCCGGCTTGGCGGCCGCCCGGGACCCGCTCCGTGACCTCATCAGGGGCGAGGCGCAGCTCGAGATGCCGCCCAAGGGCGACTTCCCCCCGCCCGTCCGGCGCCGCAACTGCTCGGCGCCCGAGAACCCGGTCGTCCGGGAGAACTGCCGCGCCGGGACCGAGGACTGGCGCATGACGAACGTCGACGGGCGGATCGAGGGCTTCTTCGACCGGCCGAGCGTCGGGCGGGGCGAGGAGGCGGTGATCCGGGTGCGCTGCGAGGACCCCGAGTACCGGATCGAGGTCTACCGCAGCGGCTACTACGAGGGCGCGCGCGGGCGCCTCGTGACGCGCACCGGCACCCTCGCGGCGCAGGCCCAGCCGGACGCGCGGCGCGACGCGCCGACCGGCCTCGTGAGCGCCTCGAACTGGGCCGTCTCCGAGCGCTTCGACACCTCCGAGTGGCCGAGCGGCGTATACCTCGCCACGCTCGTGTCGTCGGGGGGGTCCCAGGGCCAGGCCCTGATCGTCGTTCGCGAGGACGACCGCCCGAGCGACGCGCTGCTGTTCATCAGCGACACGACCTACCAGGCCTACAACTACTGGGGCGACTACTCCCTCTACGCGGGCGCCGACGGCTCCCCGCGCGCGGTGCGGGTGTCGTACGACCGGCCCTACATCAACGTCGTCGTCAACCAGGCCGACTGGTACCTGCGTCACGAGCTGCCCCTGGTGAGCTGGCTCGAGGCCGAGGGGTACGACGTCGCCTACGCGGCGGCCAGCGACGCCCACCGGAGCCCCGACGGCCTCGGCCGGCGCCGGGCCTGGCTGTCGGGCGCGCACAACGAGTACGTCTCGGACGAGATGCGCGGCGCCTTCGAGCGGCGACGCGACGAGGGCGTCGGCCTCGCCTTCTTCGGCGCCAACTCGTTCTACTGGCGCATCCGCTTCGAGCCCGACCCCTGGTCGGGCGAGCCGGACCGCGTGATGGTCTGCTACAAGAGCAGCGAGGAGACCCTCTCGACCCTCGGCCCCGGGCCGGTCGAGGATCCGGTCTCGCGCACCTCGCTCTGGCGCGACCCGAAGGGCCCGGATCGGCCCGAGAACGCCTTGATCGGGGTCATGTACGCCGGCCAGGACCTGGCCGGGAACCACCCGCTGATCGTCCCCTGGGAGACCATCAGCGAGGACCCGCTCTGGCGGGGCGCCGACCTGTCTGCCGGCGCCCGCGGCGAGGCGGTGTCGATCGGCCAGGAGATCGTGGGCTGGGAATGGGATGCGGTGGCCGACAACGGCCGTACCCCGGCGGGTCTGCGCACGCTCAGCGCCACCCCGGTCGAGGGCGACCTGATGAGCGTGGACGGCCGCCCCTCGACCGGGTCCGCCCTGGCGAGCGCCTCCGTCTACACCGCGCCGAGCGGCGCGGTGGTCTTCGCCGCCGCCAGCAACCTCTTCACCTGGGGCCTGGACGAGTACGGGTTCCGGCTCTTCTCGGACGGGAAGCCCCAGGGCGAGCCGGACCAGCGCATCCAGCAGCTCGTGACCAACACCCTCGTGGCGATGGGCTGCCGGCCGGCGTCGCCGGCGGCCGACCTCCGCGTGCCGGACGCACCGGCCTGAGCGCCGACCGCAGCGCGCCCGCCGCACCCGGCGCGGGCTGACCCGATGGGCCTGCGCGACAACGCGAGCAGGGCGGTCATCTGGGCCTCCTTCGGCTTCGTCTCGACGAGCGCGATCTCGTTCGTCACGACCGTCGTCACCGCACGGCTGCTGGCTCCCGAGATCTTCGGCCTGGTCACTCTGGTGCTGGTCATCGTCAGCGCGGCGCACATCTTCGCCGACGCCGGCACGCGCGCCGCCGTCGTGCAGCTCGAGGAGCCGATGGAGGACATCGTCTCGACGGCGCTGCTCAGCGTGCCGCTGCAGGGGTTGATCGGATCGATCGTCATCGGCGCCGCGGCTCCGCTGGTGGCGTACTTCTACGACGAGCCCGACCTGGCGCTGCTGACCCTCGCGATGGCGCCGCTGCTGTTCCTGTGGTCGCTCTCGGTGATCCCCGACGCGATGCTCCAGCGGCGCTTCGACCTGCGCATGCGCCGCGGCGTGGTCGACCCCCTCGCGATCACCATGTACGGCGTGGTCGTGGTGGTGCTGGCCCTCGCCGGCTGGGACGAATGGAGCCTGGTGGCGGGCCAGTACGCCTACATCGTGATCATCTCCGGCGGATCGTGGATGCTGGCGCGTCCGCGCTTCCGCGACGGCCGGCCCACGATGGACGCCTACCGTCGCATCCGCACCTACGCCCGGCCCCTCCTGTTCGCCAACATCGTCGAGACCGTCGCGGCGCAGTCGAAGCCGATCGCCCTCGGGCGGAACCTCTCGCCCCGCGAGGTCGGCCTGTGGGGCGCCGGGTCGCGCCTGGCGGCGCTCCCGGTGCAGGGGGTCACGACGGTCGCCGCGGAGGTGATGTTCCCGGCGCTCTCGCGGCTGCAGGGCGATCCCGAGCGGTTCAAGCTGCGCATGCTGGAGGTGCTGCGCCTGATCTCGCTGCTGTCGATACCGATCGCCGTCACGCTGATCGGGCTCGGTGAGGAGGGCGTGGCCGCCCTCTTCGGCGAGCGCTGGCGGGAGGCGGGCACCGTGCTCCAGGTGCTCGGCGTCGGTGCGGTCTTCTTCTCGCTCGCCGACGCGGCACGGGAGGCCTTCAAGGCGTCGGGCCGCTCCTCGCTGGTCGCCCGCAACTCGTCGGTCGAGGTCGGCGTGTTCCTGGTCTACCTGGCGATCATCTGGATCTTCGGGTGGGTGACCCTCGTGAGCGTCGCCGCCGGGGTCGGGCTCGCGTCGCTCGTGGCCATGGTGGCGGCGGCGCGGGCGCTGCGGATCACGGCCGACACCGGCATCCGCGAACTCTGGCACGCCGTCCTGCCGGCGACGGTCGGCGGACTCGTGCAGTGCGGCGTGCTGCTCGGCCTGGTCTACGGCCCCCTGCAGGGCATGGGCGCCTGGCGCCACATCGGAGGGCTCGAGCTCGGGATCGCGGTACCGGTGATGGTGCTCACCGGCCTCGCCGTGCTGGGCGCCCTCGTCTACGCGGCGGCGGCCGAGGTGGCGGAGCGGGGCTCGATCCGGGCGCTGGTGGCGACCCTGCGGGGCATCTTGCGCGGAGGCCGCGCGGCCTCCTGACGACGCGGGCGGTCGCTACTCCCCGCGGCGGGCGACCGACCGCAGGCGTCGCGCGACGGGCTCGGGGAGCCGGCCCAGAGCCGAGCGCGCCAGCGCGCGCAGGCGCGGCGGAGCGGTGACCAGCAGGGTCACGCCGTAGCGGGGGCCCCGGGGATGGAGCCGGACCCACTCGATGTCCTCGTCGTGATCGGCCAGGCGGGTCTTGTAGTGGTGATCGCCCTCGCCGAAGTCGACCCTCCGCTCGCCCCGTGCGAACGCGTCCTCGATGCCCGCGCAGATCCCGAGCATCGCCGGCGACAGCGACGAGTACTCGGGGTCCCACCCGCCGTTCCAGTAGGTGACCTCGCCCCCGGCGGCCACGAAGATCTGCACCGTGACGGGCGCGTCGTCGATGTCGATCACCCACACGCGGAAGCGGCCCGACGGCAGCAGCGCGAGGCCGGCGTCGAGCATCATGCGGTGACCGGCCTCGTCGGCCAGCGGGGTCGAGTCGCCCCAGCGGTCGCCGTGGAGGCGCCGGAAGTGGTCGAGCGCCTGCTCGAGCTCGGCCGGGGTGGACACCAGCCGGGTGCGCGCGCCCGCCTCGGTCAGCTTGCGCCCGTCGCGGCGCAGCCGCTGGCGGAAGTTGGAGCTCTTGGCGCCGAGCCAGTCCTCGTAGGAGGCGGCGGTCAGATGCAGCGTTGGGGCCGGCGCGGACCGGACGCGCTCCACGCGGGGGGGCACCAGCCCCGGCCAGGCCCGCCGCAGGAGCATCGGCCAGGGCGAGCCGGTGTCGATCTGGTCGAGGGAGACGACCGACGGCCGGGGGGTGCACGCGGCGAGGGCGGCGGCCAGCGCGCGCGCCACCTCCAGCTCGCGGCCCGGCTCGGCCAGCGGCGTGTTGCGCACCCCCATGTCGGGGCTCCCGAGAGGCATGTAGTGGGCGAGCCCACTGCGCCGCACGACCATGTAGGGCGCCAGACCCACAAGGCGCCCCGCGTCCTCCACGGCGACCACCCTCAGCTCCGCGCCGTCCGGCGCCATCGTGCGCCACCAGGCGAGCTGCCACGCGGGAGCCGAGAGCGGCCGGCCGGCCGTGACGGCGAGCGCGTCCCAGGCCTCGGCCAGGGCCTCCGCCTCGAGGGGCGACGTGGCGATCCGGGTCGCGAGGACGGTCTCCCCCACGGCGGTCACCCGCCCCGCGCGAAGGCCATCGCGCCGGGCGCCCGCACCACGCCGCGCAGCCCGCCGAGGCCTCGCACCGGGTCCATGACGAACCGTCGCAGCTCGAGATGGGGCGTCGCGCGGTGGTTCCATCCGTCGATCGTGGTCACCGCCCCGCGGTATCCAGCCGCCTCGGCGGCGTTCAGCGTCGCGTCATCGTAGTCGTGGGCGGTGCCGTTGGGGTACGCGAGGGTGGCGATCCGTGCGTCGAGCCCGGCCTCGAGCACCTCGCGCGAGCGGCGCAGGTCGTCGGTCTGCGCCTCGGGCGACTCGCGGCTGAGGATGACGTGACGCATCGTGTGTGAGCCGACCGCGCAGACGCTCGCGAGGCTGCGCGCGCCGGACCAGTCGAGGAACATCTCGCGCACCCGGTCCTCGGAGCCGCGCGGCCGCAGGCCGTCGAGGAGCGCGTCGATCTCGCCGTCGCGGGCGGCGGAGTCGAGCTCCTTGAGCTCCTCGGCGACGCCCAGCATCGCCGCGCGGGCGTCCTCGCCGGAGCCGGCCGGGAGGACCCTCCCCCGCCACTCCACGGTCGTTGCGGTCGACTCGGCGAAGCCCCAGGCGAGCACCTCCCACCACGGGCGCACGCCGCGGTCGAGGAACCCCGGCACCAGGTAGAAGGTGGCCGGCAGCCCGAGGCGCCGCAGGATCGGCACCGCGGTCTCGAGGTTGTCGCGATAGCCGTCGTCGAAGGTGATGGCGACCGGGCGGGCGGGAAGGCTCCGCCCCTCCGCCAGCGCCGCCAGCGCCGTGTCGAGCGGGACCACGTTGGCGAACCGGGCCAGGAAGCGGAGCTGACGGGCGAGGCCGCGCGCGCACGCCCCGGGCGGCGACGGGAAGAACGGGGTCGACTCGGCGTTGTGCCAGCCGAGGACCAGGAGGCTCTCAGCCATGGACGCCCAGGTCGAGGCCGGCCGGATCCTCACCGTCGAGGAAGATGCGCGCCCAGACGTCGAGCGTCAGGAGGCTCCACAGCTCCTTGCCGAGGTCGTAGCGGCCGCTGCGGTGCAGGTCGAGCGCCCGCCGGGTGCGCTCGGGCGCCACGAGCGGGTCGCGGCGGGCGCCCGGTCCGAGCGTCAGCCGCTCGAACGCGTCGCCGAGGCCCCCGCGGAACCAGGGTGCGACGGGCACGGCGAAGCCGACCTTCTTCCGGTCGAGCAGGTGGGCCGGCAGCCGTCGCGCGGCGATCTCCCGCACGACGACCTTCGTCCGGCGCGGGGTCGCCTTCAGCTCCTCCGGGAGCAGGGCGACGTACTCGGCGAGGTCGTGGTCGAGCAGCGGCATCCGCCCTTCGATCGACGCCGCCATCGTCATCTTGTCGCCGCGCACGAGCAGGTTGTCGACCATGTAGCTCTCGACGTCGAGCGCGAGCATCCGGTCGAGGGGGCCGAGGCCCTGGTCGAGGGTGGCCATCAGGGGCCCGAGGGGCCGGCCGGAGGGGTCGTGGAGGCCGGCCTCACGGTCGGCCCCGAACCACGAGGGCCAGCGCTCCCCGGGATCGGCGGTCGCGACCGCGGCGACGGCCATGCGCACCTTGCGGGGGAGCCGGTGCCACGCGGCGAGGCGTCGCAGGCGCGCCGCACCGGCCACGGGGCGGCCGACGGCGCCGATCCGCGACAGGAGATGGTCGGCGCGGTACTTGGGATAACCGCCGAAGAGCTCGTCACCGCCCTCGCCCGACAGCACCACGGTGACGTGCTCGCGGGCCATGCGGGAGAGCGCCAGCAGGGGGATCTCGGAGGGCTCGGCGAGAGGCTCGTCCCGGTGCCAGACGGCGTCCGGCAGCAGCCCGAGGAACTCGGCGGCGCCGATCCGGGTCTCGTGGTGGCGCGTGCCGAACGCGTCGGCCGTCTCGCGGGCCGCCGGCAGCTCGTCGCTCGACCACCCCGGGTCGAACCCGATCGAGAAGGTGCGGACGGGCTCGTCGCTCGACTCGGCCATGAAGGAGAGGATCGTGCTGGAGTCGAGCCCGCCCGACAGGAAGCAGCCGAGCGGCACGTCGCTGATCATCCGCCGCTCCACGGAGCGGCGGATCAGGCCCTCCACCTCGTCCGTCGCCTCGGCGAGGGTCACCTTCGACTTGGGCGCGTACCGCAGACGCCACCAGCGGCGGATCTCGATGCCCGAGGAGTCGACCGTCATGCAGTGCCCGGCCGGCAGCTGGCGGACGGCCCGGAAGAGGGTCGCCGGGGCCGGCACGTAGCGGAGCGCGAGATAGGCCTGCAGCGCGTCGTCGTCGAGATCGGCCGAGACCCCCGCCGCCAGCAGCGCCTTGATCTCGGAGCCGACGACCAGGCCGCCGCCCGGCTGCGCGTAGTAGAGGGGCTTCTTGCCGAAGCGGTCGCGGGCGAGCAGGACGCGGCCGGCGCCCTCGTCGAGCAGCGCGAAGGCGAACATGCCGGCCAGCCGCGACATCAGGTCGTCGCCCCACTCCTCGTACCCGTGCACCAGGACCTCGGTGTCCGAGCGGGTGGCGAACCGGTGCCCGGCGCGCTCGAGCTCCGACCTGAGCTCGCGGTAGTTGTAGATCTCCCCGTTGAAGACGACGCCGATCGTGCCGTCCTCGTTGTGGATCGGCTGGTCGCCGCCGGCGAGGTCGATGATCGCGAGCCGGCGCATCCCGAGCGCCACGCCCGGCCGCACCAGCCGCCCCTCGCCGTCGGGCCCGCGGTGGACGATCGCATCGAGCATGCCCCCGAGCCGCCGGTCGCCGTCGGCGGGGGCGCCCTCGCCCCAGATGCCGCAGATGCCGCACATCAGGCGATGACGACGGCGTGTCGCAGGGGTCGGTTCAAGGCTGCGAGGGTACCAGGAGATCCCCGGCCCGATGTCGTTCCCGCGCGTATGCGCCGTTCGTCCAGTGGGCAACCCAACCCTCCGGGGGGTCCGGCCCGGCACGGCCCTGACTATGGTGATCAGGCAATGACGACCGCGCCCACGGAAGGGTCCCGACCGCGATGACCAGCCCGATCGCCAGCACGCCGAAACTGAGGACCGCGACGCCGGGCGGACGTCCGGGCAGAAACCTCGAGGATTACGGCCTCGAGAGCCGCGCGGTCGCACGGCGCCTCATCAGCACCGACTTCCTCGTCCTGACGGTCCTGGCGGGGGCGCTGCTCCTGCTGAGCCACTTCATCCAGTTCCCCAGCGGCGGCTTCGCCCTGCGGTCGGGCCTGCTCTTCGCCGCCACCGCGCCGGTCGCGTTCGCGGTCTTCGGCCTCTACGGCTCCAAGAGCCTCACGGTCTCCCCGTTCGACGAGGCCCGCGCCCTGGCGAGCTCGCTCGTCACGCTGTCGTTCGTGTGGGTGATCCTCGGGATGCTCGTGCGGCCCGGCAGCTTCGGGAGGCCCGAGGCCGCGGCGATGATGGTCTGGCTGCCGCTGGCGTTCGTGTCGGCGCTCCTCATCCGGGGCATCGTGCGCGGCAACGCGCGCCGGCGCCGGCCGGAGCGGATCCTGATCATCGGCGCCGGCACCGTCGGCCAGCTCATGGCCCGTCGCGTCCGGTCGGGCAGCGACGCCATCGTGGTCGGGTTCGTGGACGACAACGCCACCACTCTCGACGAGAGCCTCGGCGACATCCCGATCCTCCCCGAGACCGGCGGCCTGAACCGCGCCATCCAGGCGACCGGGGCCACGCGCCTGGTGATCGCCTTCTCCGGCTCGCCGTCGCACGAGGTGCTGGAGTCGCTGCGCGACTCGGACTTCGGCCGGCTGCCGGTGTCGATCGTTCCCCGCTTCTTCGAGATCACCCCGCCGCACGCACGCATCTCCGAGCTCGACGGGATGCCCCTCATCGACCTCAAGAGCGCCCAGCTGTCGCCGGCCGCACGACTGGTCAAGCGCACGCTCGACATCGTGGTCTCGGCCGGCGCGCTCATCGTGCTCGCCCCCGTCTTCGCCGCCGTGGCCATCGCGATCAAGATCGATTCGCCCGGTCCGGTCTTCTTCCGCCAGGAGCGCCTCGGGTCGCGCCACCAGCCGTTCAGCATCTGGAAGTTCCGCACCATGCGGCGCGACGCCGAGTCGTTGCGCATGGACATGGCCCACCTGAACGAGATGGAGGGCTCGGGCCCGCTCTTCAAGATGAAGGAGGACCCGCGGATCACCCGGATCGGGCGGTTCCTGCGCCGCACCAGCATCGACGAGCTGCCGCAGCTGATCAACGTCGTGCGCGGCTCCATGAGCCTGGTCGGCCCGCGGCCCTTCGTCACCCACGAGGCCGTCCAGATCCAGGGCTGGGGCCAGCGCCGCCTCGATCTCGCGCCCGGCATCACCGGCCTGTGGCAGGTGCGCGGCCGCAACGACGTGCCGTTCGAGGAGATGGTCCAGCTCGACTACATGTACGTGACCAACTGGTCCGTGTGGTGGGACCTGCGCATCCTGCTCCAGACCATCCCGACGGTGCTCGCCCAGAGAGGTGCCTCCTAGTTCCCGTGCGCGGTAGGCTTCTCCGGACACTGTTCCGCGTCGAGATCAGGGAATGCCGCCTCCGGTGACCAGACGCCTGCGCCAGGGCTCGCTCGTGCTCCTGCTGCTGCTCGTCGCGGCCGTCCCGGCCGCGGGGCAGGCGCTTCCGGAGGGCCCCGACCTGCCGCCCCCCGACCCGACGCCCGCTCCGGCTCCGGCTCCGGCACCCCGGCCCGCCCCGGCACCGACGCCGGGGCCCGACGCGGGCCCGGCGGAGCCCGACGGCCCGAGCCCGGCCGAGCTGGCCCAGCAGCGCGAGGAGGCCGCCGCGGCGGCGGCGGCGGCGCGCGCGGCCGAGCAGGCGCGGCGGCGCGCCGAGGCCGCACGGCGTCGCGCCGAGGCCCTGCGGCTCGCGCGCATCGAGCGCGGCAACGAGTTCCGCGACCTCCAGCTCGCCTCGGAGGGCGTGGAGACGATCGCCGGCGAGGTCGCCGACACGTCCCGCGACCTCGAGGCCCTCGCCGTCTCGGCCGCGGTGGTCGCCTCCGATCCGGGAGCCTCGAGCGGTTCGGGAAGCGGATCCGGGGGCGGCAGCAACGCGTTGATGCTGCTCCTGCTCGTGGCGTCGGCCTTCAGCGCCGCGCTGGCGATGCTGCCGATGGGCGCCCGGGCGTTCCAGGCCCGCCACCACGAGGCGGTCGACATGACGTCGGAGCACCGCGCCGGGGTCGCCGACTACGTGCTCGAGAGGCTGCCGGTGCTCGAGCAGCGGCGCGTCGAGCTCGCCGGCGTCTCGGCCGCCTGCCTGCTGGTCGCCGTACTGGTGGTCGTCGGGCTCCTCTGAAGCCGGATCCCGCCGCCGTCAGGCCGCGGGAGCCCGCCCGGCCAGGTGGCGGAAGACCGCCTCGTAGCGACGCAGCGTCCTCTCGGCGGGGAACTCGCGAGTGACGCGCTCGTGGGCGGCCGCGGCCATCCGCCCGCGCAGGCCGTCGTCGGACAGGATCCGGCCCAGGCGATCGACCAGGGCGTCCTCGTCGCCCACCGGGATCACGAAGCCCGACTCGCCGTCGCGCACGAGCTCGGGCACTCCCTCGGGACCGGTCATCACGACGGGCACCGCCGCCGCCATCGCCTCCAGCACCGAGACGGGATAGGTCTCCTGGATCGACGTCAGGCACTTCACGTCGAAGGCGGGCAGCAGGCGGGCGACGTCGTCGCGGAAGCCGGCGAACAGCACCCGGTCGGCGATGCCGAGCTCGGAGGCGAGGTCGCGCAGGTGCTGCTCCCGGTCGCCGCTGCCGACGAGCGCGAGGCGCAGGCGCGGCA
>LNEQ01000063.1 GCA_001464995.1 Actinobacteria bacterium Ga0077541 | reverse complement strand
CGGGGTGGGGCGCGGACCGACCCGCACGCCGTTGGGGATGATCGCGTGCCGCGTGCGGCGCCACGGTCGCGATCCGACGCGCTCCTCGGCGCGGAGGTACTCGAGCTGCGCCTCGCTGAGCAGGATCAGCATGTCGATCATCGACAGCATCTCGACGCCGCCGGGCGGCAGGCTCGGGATGCCGATCGACTTGCCGCCGATCTGGTGCAGGCCGAGGGCGGTCCCGCCCACGCGGGCGAGCCGCGCCGCCGGGGCCCCGAGGAACGTGGCGGCGTGGTGGGGCGTCAGCAGCACGACGTCGATCCGGCGGCGGGCCAGCCAGCGGGCGAGCAGGGGCACCGTGGCCAGATGCTGCAGCCGCCGCCGGCCCATGACGGTCACCGGGACGCCCGCCGCCTCGAAGCGCGGGGCCATCTGCCCGGCCTCCCGCAGGCAGAGCACCTCGGTGCGGAAGGCCTCCCGGTCGATGCCCGACAGCACCTCGAGCTGCAGCGACTCCGCGCCGCCCAGGGGCAGCGTGGTGGTCACCATGCAGACGCGGATCCGGTCGTCGCCCGGCTCCAGGCCGCTCACCGGAGGCCCCGCGCCGGGCGCGGGCGGCTCACCCGCCACGGCCGGCGGCGGCGAAGGCCGTGAAGAGGCGCTCGGTCTCGGCCACGGCGGCGTCGAGCGTGAACCGGTCGCAGAGGCGCCGGTAGGCCGCCGCGCCCATCTGCGCCGCGCGCCCGTCCGGCTCCAGCACCCGCAGGATGCCCTCGGCGAGGCCCGCCGGGTCGCGCGGCGCCACGAGGTGCCCGGTCACGCCGTCCTCGACCATCTCGGGCAGCCCGCCGATCGCGGTGCAGACGGCGGGGATGCCCGCCGACATCGCCTCGAGGATCGAGAACGGGAAGCACTCGACCGTGAACGACGACAGCACCATCACGTCGACCAGGGTGAGGATCCGCGGGATGTCGTCGCGCATGCCCGCGAAGACCACCCGGTCGCCCAGCCCGAGCTCGGCCGCGAGCCGCTCCGA
>LNEQ01000062.1 GCA_001464995.1 Actinobacteria bacterium Ga0077541 | reverse complement strand
AGCGAGCGCGCCACCTCCTCGTCGCGCCCCCCTGCTCCGGGGGCGGGCGGAGGGCCGGGCTCGACGCCGTTGCGGACGATGCGGATCTTTGAGCCCCGGAGGCCGAGATCGTCGACCAGATAGGGCACCTGGCCGAACGCGACGCCGAGGTAGTAGTCGGTGAACCGGTCGAGCAGCCGGTCGGTGACGCGGTGGGAGAGCGGACGGCCGAGGTCGCCGCAGTTGTGCTTCCACACCACGCGGGTCGGAACGCGGGTCAGCGTGGCCGCGATGCGGCCGAGGACCTCGGCGTTGTTGCCGTTCATGGTCACGATGTGCGGCCGGTACTCGCGCATCAGGCGCACCAGCGAGCGCAGGGCCGCGGGCGCCTGCCGCGTCCCGGCGTGGAGGGCCACCACCTCCGCCCCGGCGGCCTCCACGTCGGCGGCGAGCGCCCCCGGCTCCTTGATGCAGCAGACCCTGGTCGCGAAGCGGTCGGGGTCGAGGAGGCGCACGAGGTGGGTGATGTGCCGCTCGGCCCCGCCGACTCCCAGGGTCGGCTGCACGAACAGCACGCGGATCCGCTCGGTCACAGCCGCACCCGCATCGGTATCTCGTAGGCCGGCTCCAGGGCCACGGGTGTCTCCTCGTCCGGGTCCGCGGGCTCCGGCTCGAGGGTCCCGTCGCGGGCGCGGTCACCGAGCCCGGCCACGATGCCCGCCCAGACGAAGATCAGGCCGTTCAGGACGGCGAAGATCCGCATCTCGACCACGGCGGAGTTGATCAGCCAGCCGAGCCACGCGCACCAGAAGGAGAACACGAAGCCCCGCGAGAGCATGCCGTCGCGCGGCAGCAGCCGCCAGGCCCGCGACGTGGCCACCGTCACCGACACCAGCACGCCGAGCCAGAGCGCGAGGCCCACCAGCCCGAGCTCGGCCGCGGTCGTGAGGTGGGTGTTGTGGCCGATGAACCCGTAGCCGAGGTTCCAGTCGAAGTTGCCCCAGTTCTGGTGGTGCACGGTGTTGATCTCGGGGAACCGGCTGATGCCCCACCCGAAGAACCGGTGGTGCGGGATGGCCCAGAGGGCCGTCGCCCAGTCGTTGAGGCGCGCCTCGATCTCGCCCGACGACGAGACGCCGCCCTGCTGGCGGTCGGCGCTCAGGAACTTCTGCCAGTTGATGCCGATGAAGGCGACGGCCAGGCCGAGCACGATCAGGTACCAGCGCCGGAAGCCACGGGCGAACATGACGCCCAGCACGACCGCGAGCGCCGCCGAGAGCCAGACGGACCGCGTCTGGCTGACGTAGATGCCCACGGGCGCCAGCAGGGCGGCGCCGATCACGAACCGCCGATGGCGGGTGTCCTTCTGGACCCCCAGGAAGATCGCCGCGATCATCCCGAACACGATCAGCAGGCCGTCGGCGACCGAGTTGACCTGCAGCGCCCTGCCGCGCTCGGGGTTGATGCCGAGGCTCTCGTCCAGGATCTGGCGCGGGAAGACGAGCGCCTGGGGACCGAGCTTGTAGAAGATCGACGTCAGGGCCGTGTAGGTGCCGACGATCACCACGAACCACAGGAACGTCCGCACGGCCCGCCGGTCGGTCATCGTCTGCCGTGCGATCACGAACAGCATGAACGGGAACAGGATCCCGTTGTAGATCAGCGACTGCGGCGTCACGCCCGTGTCGGCGGGCAGCGTGTGCGGGGCGATCGCCGACCCGAGGTTGAGCAGCAGGTAGGTCAGCATCAGGAGCTCGGTGAGGCCGAAGCGCTTGAGCGGCCGCTGATGCGTGACGATCGCGATGAACCAGCCGGCGACGAGCGCCACGAACGTCAGCTGCGTGAGCGGGGCCCCCGAGTAGACCCCGCTGAGCAACGCGGCGACCAGCCAGCAGAGAACCCCCACGCTCGAGTCCCGTGCCACGCCGAAGAGCACGGCGGCGGCGAGGCCGAGGCCGAGCAGGACGCTGCCCGCCGCGATCGGCGACGGCGAGGCGGCCGCCTGGCGTCCCACCAGCTGGAGCATGATCACGGCCACCAGCACGAAGCCGGCGCCGAGCGCGAAGCGGCGCAGGTCCTCGCGCCCCGCGAACCGGCGCAGGTCCCCCCGCCCCGGACGCCCGGCCGCGCCCCGGGCGGGTGGAAGGGTCAACCGGGCCATGTCAGCGGCGTGGGCTCAGGCCCGGCGAGAGGGCTCGCGGCTGGTGGAGGCCGGACGCCGCACCTGCGTGGCGAGGGGCTTGCGGAGGTTGACGCCGCGTCGCGCCACGCCCGTCAGGACGACGCCGAGCACCCGCGCGTTGACCCGCTCGAGCACGTCGCGTGCCTCGACGGCGGAGGCGGTCTGCGTGCCGGTGGAGTCGAGGACGAGGATCGTGCGGTCGGCCATCGAGCAGATGACCTGGCTCTCGGGCGCGGTGAGCACCGCGGCGGTGTCGATCACGAGCAGGTCGGCGAACGAGGCGGCGTGCTCGAGGACGCGGCGGATCCGCTCGGCGGTCACGAGCGCGTAGGGATCCTCGTTCAGCGTTCCCGCGGGGAGGATCCTCAGGTTCGCGACGCCGGAATCGACCAGGACGTCGGACAGCATGACCTCGTCGCCCGACACCAGCAGCCCCGAGAGGCCGAGGCTCTCGCGCGGCAGGTCGGTGCGGGGGTCGGCCCGCAGGTTGGCGTCGATCAGGATCACGCGGTCGCCGAGCGCCGCGCGGTAGCGCGCCAGGTTGCTGGCGACGAGCGTCTTGCCCTCGCCGGGACCGGGGCTGGTGACCGACACCGAGGTGACGCCGGCGGCCATCAGCGCCATTCCGCTCGCGAGGCCCTGGAGGTCCTCCTGACGGCGCTGCGGGTCGATGCCGGAGATCGAGGCCAGCGTCGGCAGCCCGAGACGCGACCGCACGACGCTCGGCGAGGTGATGCGCAGTTCCAGGGCGCCGAGGACGAGCGCGATCGCGGCGCCGAGCACGAGGCCGCCGAGCAGGCCGAGGATTGCGTTGGTGGCGACGCGGGGCGAGCTCTCGGTCGCCACCTCCGGCTCGGTGACCAGGCTCACGAGGTTCGGGTTGTCGGCGTAGGAGGCGCTGTCGTCGAGGCTCGATGTCAGCGAGTTGCGCTCGGCCTGGAGGGCGGCGAGCTCGCCCTGGAGGCGCGTCACCTCGCTCGCCGACTGGTCGCCCGCGGCGAGCTGCGCCTGGACGCCGGGGATCCGCCCCGCCACCTCCTCGAGCCGGTCGCGCAGTGGGTCGAGGGCCGCGTTGAGCGAATCGGCGATGCGGGTCCTGGTGTCCTCCACGAAGAACCGCGACGCCGCCTTCGCCGCGGCGATCGCGGCATCCTCGTCGGTGCTGGTGGCGGCGATGGCGATCAGGGGGCCGCCGACGAGGTTGCTCGCGGTGATGTCGACGCTGTCGGGGATGCCGGCCTGCTCGAACATGCGCTGCTGGTAGGCGGGGGTGTTGATGAGGCCCTCGACGTAGCCGCGCGCGACGATCGCGTCCTGCTCCGGCGCGCGGCTGATCGACTGGCTCGCCGCGCCGACGTTGACGGTGGCGGTCGCCGTGTAGGTGGAGTCCTCGGAGATCGTCACCACGAGGGCGATGAACATCGCCACGACCCCGACGCCGAGTACGAGCCACCGCCAACGGCGGATGCTCTCGGCGAGCTTGAGCAGGTCCTCCACGTCGATCCCCCCTGTCGGCCCGGTGCGCCTCGTGCAGGCGTATACCGGCGCTGATGTGCGCCCTACCGGGCTCGGTGCCGTGACGATAGTAGACGGCCCAGGCGATCCGTCCATCTGGGGGCGTACAGGTCGCGCCTATACTTTCGTCCGTGTCGCTCCCCGGACCCTCACGGCTGAAGTGGTATGCGGCCCGGGCCTCGACGATGCCCCCGGCCGAGTGGGCTCACCGGGCGCGTAGCGCCGTCCTGATGGCGCGCGACCGGGCGCGTCCGGCGGCGGCGACGATCCAGATGGAGATGGCGCCGGGATGGCCCCGGCCGGCGGGCGCGCCGCCGCTCGTCACCGACGAGGTGGTCGCGCGCATCCGTGCGCTGCCCGGTGCCGTCGACCACGCGCGCGCCGAGGCCGAGCGCGTCCGCGCCGGGCGCTTCGCCTTCTTCGGCTACCCCGAGGTGACGCTGGGGCCGGGGTTCGACTGGCACGACGACCCGATCACCGGGCACGCCTGGCCCCGGCGGCACTGGAGCGGCGTCGACCACCGTGTCGCCGACGCCGACCCCAAGTGGCTGTGGGAGCTCGGCCGGCACCAGCACATCGTGCATCTGGCGCGGGCCTGGAGGCTGACCGGCGACGACCGCTTCGCGGAGACCGCCGCCGAGCACATCGACGGCTTCCTGGAGCAGAACCCCCCGGGGATCGGCATCCACTGGAGGGTGGGCCTCGAGCTCGGCATGCGGCTGACCTCCTGGGCGTGGATCGTCGAGTTCCTCCGCGACAGCCCCGTCGCCACGCCGGAGCGCGGAGGCGCGCTCCTCGCCTCGGCCGACGCCCACCTCACCCAGCTCGAGCGCTACCCCTCCCTCTACTCGTCGGCCAACAACCACCGCATCGGAGAGCTGGCGGGCCTGGCGATGGGCTCGCTCTGCTTCCCCGAGATACCCGATGCCGACGCGCGTGCCGACCGTGCGCTCTCGGGCCTGGCCGCCGAGCTCGGGCGGCAGGTGCACCCGGACGGCGTGGACGCCGAGCAGGCGACGGCCTACCAGGGCTTCGTCCTCGACCTCGTGACGCCCGTGGTCTCGTGCCTGACGCGGCTCGGGCGGCCGGTTCCCGAGAACATCGCCGGCCCCGTCGCCGGGCTGGCGGAGGTGCTCGCGTGCTTCGCCAGCGACGAGGGCACGCTTCCGCGCATCGGCGACGACGACGACGCCGTCGGCATCGACCTGTCGTCGGAGACCGACCGGCCGGCCCGCCTCCGCTCGCGGATCAGGACGGCGTCGCGCCTGCTCGACCGCCCGCTCTCGCGCTCGTACCCGGGCCTCGACGAGGCGACGGGCTGGCTCTGCGGTGATCTCGCCGGCCGCGACGACGAGTGGCTGCGGCTGGCCGGAAGCGCGGCCTTCCCCGAGGGCGGCTACGCCGTGCTGCGCCGGCGCCCCGACGTGGGAGAGCTCCGCGCGATCCTGAAGGCGGGCCCGTTCGGCCTCGGACCCCTCAACGCCCACGGCCATGCCGACCTGCTCTCCCTCTACCTGTCCGTGGACGGAGAGGAGGCGATCGTCGACCCCGGCACGTTCACCTACTACGGCGATCCGCGGTGGCGCGAGCACGGCCGCTCGACCGCGGCGCACCCGACGCTGCGGGTCGACGGCCGCGAGCAGGCGGAGGCGCTCGGGCCCTTCATCTGGCGGAACCCGCCGCGCGCGCACCTGAGCAGCGTGCGCCTGGAGGGCGACGTGCTGGTGGCCGAGGGTCACCACGACGCCTATCAGCCGGTCCGCCACACCCGCCGGGTCGAGCTCCGGATGGGCGGGGTGACGGTGATCGACCGGATCACGGGGCCCGACGGGGCGCACGAGATCGACCTGCGCTGGCAGCTCGCCCCGGGGACGGTGCGGCAGGACGACGGGGCCTGGGTCTGGAGCGGCGAGCGCGCGGGGCTGCGGGTGGCCGTGGACGGGCTCGGGGCGCCGCGGGCGATCACCGGCTGCGAGTCGCGCCCGAGCGGCTTCGTGTCGCTCTCGCTCGAGCACCGCACGCCGGCGCCGACGATCGTCGCCGAGGGCCGGGTCGCGCTCCCGGCCGTGATCACGTCGCACCTGGTCCCCGTGCCCCGCGAGGCCCCGTGAGGCCGCGCGTGCTGGTGGTGGGCCCCGGCCCGCAGAGCGCCGGAGGCGTCTGGGCGGTCGAGAAGACCCTCCTCCACTCCACCCTGGCGCGCGACTTCTCGCTGCGCCACATCGCGACGCACCGCGACGGCGGGGGGCGCACGAAGCTCCTTGCGGCGGCCCAGGGGATCGCCGGGGTGGCGCGCGAGCTGGCGCGCCGGCGGGTGGACCTGCTCTGGGTCCACGTCTCGGCCGACTTCTCCTTCCGCCGCAAGACCGCCGTCGTGACCCTGGGGCGGCTCGCGCGCGTGCCGGTGGTGCTCCACGTGCACGGCTCGGACGTCGAGGTCTGGTATCAGGGCGCCTCCCGCGCCGAGAGGGCCATGGTGCGGGCCGTGCTGCGGGCGGCCGACCTGGTGATCGCCCTGACCCCGACGTGGGAGCAGCGGTTGCAGGCGATGACCACGTGCACCACGACGGCCATCATGAACCCGGTGGCGATACCTCCCCCCGCACCGGAGGGGGCGAGGGTCCCCGGGCGCATCGTGAGCCTCGGCCGGCTCGGCGAGCGGAAGGGATCGAAGGTGCTGGTCGCGGCCGTGGCCCTGCTCGCCGGGCGCGGCCTCGACGCGTCGCTGGTGCTGGCGGGCGACGGCGACCGGGAGGGCGTCGAGGCGGAGGCCCGCCGGCTCGGCGTCGCCGACCGGGTGGAGATCCGCTCCTGGATCGGCCCCGACGAGGTCGCCGAGCTGCTCGACTCGGCCTCGGTGTTCGCGCTCCCCTCCCGCGAGGAGGGCCTGCCCGTCGCGCTGCTCGAGGCCATGGCCCACGCCCTGCCGGTCGTGATCACGCCCGTCGGCGGGATACCCGACCTGGTGCGCGACCCCGACCACGGGCGCTTCGTGGCCCCGGACGACCCCGAGGGCCTCGCCGACGCCCTGGCCGTGCTGCTCGCCGATCCGGCGGCGGCGCGCGAGACGGGGGCGGCCGCGCGCGCCGAGGTGGAGGGCCGCTGCGCCGTGCCGATCGTGGTGGACCGGCTGACGGACTCGTTCAACGGCATCCTGGAGGGCTCTCCACGCGTGTGATCGACGGCACGTCGGCCGTGCCGATGCTCGAGGCCGCCGGCTGGGACGACCTGCTCGCCCACGCCGGCGGACGCGATCCGTTGCGGCGCGCATCCGTGCTCGGGCTCCGGGATCCCGCCGGTGGCGGGCGGCCACGCGCGCTCCTGGTCGAGGCCGGCGGCCGGACCGTCGCGGCGGCGGCCCTCGGCGTGCGGCGCGAGCGCGGGCTGGCGACCGTGCGCCACCTCGGCCACAGCCCGAACTGGTTCGACCCCGAGCCCCCCGCGCTCGACGGCGCCGCGCGCCGCGATCTCGCACGGGCGCTGCTCGACCAGCCCGGGGACATCCTCGTGCTGGAGGAATTGTCGGCGGGGAGCCCGCTGATCCCCGAGCTGCGTGCGCTGCTGCCCGGGATCGAGCTGCTGCCCGGGCCGCCCACCTACCGGATCGCGACCGGCGAACCCCGCTCGCGTCCGCCGGCCCGCCGGCGGGAGGCCGGGCGCCTGGCGCGGCGGGCGGCCGAGCGGGGCACGCCCCTGCGCCTCACGACGACCGCGTCCTGGGGCGAGATCTCGGCGCAGCTCGACGACCTCCTCGACCTGCACACCCGGTCGTGGGAGGGGCGCCCGTCCGACCCCTTCACGCGCACGCCCGAGGGCCGCGCGTTCGTGCGCGCGGCGATCCTCGCGCTGGGCGGGCAGGGTCTGGCGCGCCTGTCGCGCATCGACATCGGGGACCGCCTGGGCGCCTTCCACCTGTCGCTCGTGTGGGGCACGCGGGCCGTCGTCTACAAGACGGCCTTCGACCGGGCCCTCGGCGGGCTCCCCGGACTCGGGTGGGCGTCCCTGCTGGCGACCATCGACGCGCTCGCGGCGGAGGGGGTGCGCACGATCGATCTCGGCGGCGGAGGGGGCGGCTACAAGGCGCACGTCGCCGCCGGCGAGGACACCGTCACCGTACGCGCGGGGATCAGCGCGCTCGGGCGCTCGTACCTCCGCGCAGCGGCGCTGAAGCACGCCGTCGTCGGGCGGATCCGCCCCGGCTGAGCGCCGCGAGGCCGCCGGGCCCCGCTCCCCGGCCGGCGGCGCGAACCCCTCGACCGTCCAGCTGGCCGGGCACCGGCCGCCGCCTACACTCGCCCCGGTCCGGCGCTCCGCCACCCGCCTTGAGCCGCGCCGGCTCCCGCCGATGGAACCGAGACAGAGATGACGACCACCCAGCCGACCGACGCCTCCGTGCCGCGCCCACCCCTGCGGCGGCACTTCCCCCTGTTCGACTCACTGCGGGCCGTGGCCGCGCTGATGGTGGTCGTCTACCACGTCGGCCTGGCCAGCAACGCCTACGCGACGCAGGAGTGGGGGCGCGTGGTCAACCAGTTCAACGCCGGCGTCGCCGTCTTCTTCGTGATCTCGGGCTTCCTCCTGTACCGGCCGTTCGTCGCGAGCCGGCTGAGCGGCGTGAAGACGCCCGGCGTGCGGGGCTACGCCCGCCGCCGCGCGCTGCGGATCCTGCCGGCCTACTGGTTCGCGCTGGTCGCCCTCGCGATCTTCCCCGGGCTGCCCGGGGTGTTCACCGACCAGTGGTGGAAGTTCTTCTTCTTCCTCCAGGTCTACGACCCGGCCACCCAGTTCCAGGGCCTGCGCCCGGCGTGGAGCCTGTGCGTCGAGGTCTCCTTCTACGCCGCCCTACCGCTCTACGCCCTGGGGATGCGCAGGGTGCTGCAGGGCCGGCGGGTCGAGACGCAGGTGCGGTTCGAGATGGCCCTGCTGGCGGGCATGTGGCTCGCGACCTTCGCCATGCGCCAGATCTTCACGGGCCGGCTCGGGATCATGGAGCCGCACGACAACCTCCTCTACACGCTGCCCGCGACCCTCGACTGGTTCGCGCTCGGCATGGGCCTCGCCCTCCTGAGCGCCGCGGTGGACATCACGGGCGCCCGGAACCGCCTGGTCACCCTGGTCGAGGAGCGGCCCCTGATGGTGTGGACGGCCGGGATCGGCATCTGGCTCCTGACCACGATCCCGCGCGGGGACCCGGGGACGATCCACCACGTCGCCGCGGGCTTCCTCGGCCTCGTGCTCGTGCTGCCCGCGGCCTTCGGGAGCGAGAAGGCCCCCCACCGGATCCTCGCGTCCCGGCCCCTGGCGTGGCTCGGGGTCATCTCCTACGGCATCTTCCTCTGGCACGAGCCGTTCACCGACTGGTTCTACGACAACGGCGTGGACTCGTTCGGCGACGGCACGCTGGCGTTCCTGGTGCTGATGGTCCCGGTGCTCATCGTGTCGGTCGTGGGCGGCGCCTTCAGCTTCTATGTGATCGAGCGCCCGTTCCTGCGCAAGCGCAGGCGCGCCGCGGCGGGTGGCGCGGCCGCGGCCGCGACGGGCGCCTCGCCCGCGATCGCCGAGGCGGGCGGCCCCACCCCCTAGGGCGGCAGGCGTCCCCCGCGGACCCCTGCGCGCGAGCGCGACGCGGCGTTCAGGCGGGAGGCAGGACCACCCGCGGTAGGATCCCCCCCATGCCCACGCCGAGCGCGCTCGTGGTCTGGACGGGGTACCGCGCCGGTCCATGGGCCTGCAGGTCGCTACGCGCCTCCGGCTGGCGCGTCACCGGGGTCCATCACCGCGACGAGGGTCGCGGTCGCTCGACCGGGTGCTATCGCACGCACCCGTGCCCGCCCCCCGGATCGGATCCGGAGGGCTTCGTGGGCGCGATCGCCGGCCTGTGTCTCGAGCACGGCGCCACGGTGATCGTCCCGGTCGATGAGGTGGCGGTGCGGGTGCTCGCCGAGCGCGGATCCGCGCTGCCGGCGGTCGTCGCCGGGCCCACCGCGGACCAGTACACGGCCCTCTGCGACAAGTCGGAGCTCGGCGGGAGCGCGGAGCGGGCGGGAGTCGGCCATCCCGCGAGGGTCGTCGCCACGGCGGGAGGCCACGGCGGGCCGTGGCCTCCCCTTCCGTCCGTCGTCAAGACGTCCGGCGTGGGCGACCCCGCCGATGACGCACCACAGCTCGTGCGGGTCGAGACGGCGCATGCGCGGGACGCCGCCGTCGACCGCCTGACCTCGGCCGGTGCCGTCGCGATCGTGGAGGAGCAGGTCGCCGGCACCCACTGGACGGTGTCGGGCGTGCGCGATGCGCACGGGGAGATGCGCGCGGTCGCGTGCCGGGTGCTCCGCAGCTTTCCCCGCGGGGTCGGCATGCCCTCCATCATCGAGGCCGTCTCCCACGAGGGGCCTGCGGTGGATGCCGCCAGACGGCTGCTGGACTCCGTGGACTACCGGGGTCCGGCCAACGTGCAGCTGTTCGAGCGGGACGGGCGCATGCTCGTGCATGACGTGAACCTCCGCCTCCCGGCCAGCACCCTCCTCGTGATGCGGGCGGGCATCGACCTGCCCGCCCTCGGCGCGATCGCGGCGCTCGGACGGCCGCTGCCGCCGGCGCGGCGCCGGCCGAGAACCGGCCTGCGCTACGTCTCGCTGGTGGACGAACTGCGCGGGATCGCCACTCCGGCCCCCGGCTCGGGGCCTTCGCGCGGAACGGCTGCAGCCGAGCTGGCGCGCGCCGTCGCGTCGCCCGGAACACTCGTCGATCCGCCGTTGCGCGACCCCTTGTGGGTGCCGCCGTACGCTCTGGCCGCCGCGCGCCGCGTCGCCCGGCGCGTATCAGCGCCCCGGGCCGCGCGGGCCGGGTCGCCGCCGCCCGGACCGCCTCCGGCGGCCTGAGGGTCGATCGCCGGGGGCCCGCTCGCGCAGCGCGCGGCGGGCCCCCGGGCGATCAGGCCAGCATCTCCTTGACCGTCTCGCGCTCCTCGACCAGCTCGGCGTTGGTCGCGGCGATCTTGCCCGCGGCGAACTCGTCGTGGTCGAAGCCCTCGCGCACGACCTCATAGGTGCCCGGGGCCGTCGTGCGCACCGGGACCGAGGCCCACACGCCCTCGTCGAAGCCGTAGCTGCCGTCCGACCGCACGGCGATCGAGTGGATGTCGTCGGACACCGTGTGCAGCGAGCGCACGTGGTCGATGGCCGCGTTGGCCGCCGAGGCCGCCGACGACAGGCCACGGGCGGCGATGATCGCCGCGCCGCGCTTGCCGACGGTGGGCAGGAAGTCGTTCTGGAGCCACGCGTCGTCACCGATGACCTCGGCGGCGGGCTTGCCGGAGATCGTGGCGTTGGTGAAGTCGGCGAACATCGTCGGCGAGTGGTTGCCGAAGATGATGATGTCGTCCACCTCGGTCAGGGCGACGCCGGCCTTCTGCGCCAGCTGGGCCTGCGCCCGGTTCTGGTCGAGGCGGGTCATCGCCGTGAAGCGCTCGGGGCCGAGGCGCTTCGCCTGCGAGGCGGCGATCATGCAGTTGGTGTTGCACGGGTTGCCCACCACGACGACGCGGGCGTCGTCGGAGGCGACCTCGTCGATGGCCTTGCCCTGGCCGACGAAGATCTTGCCGTTGTCCTTCAGCAGGTCGGCGCGCTCCATGCCCGGGCCGCGCGGCTTGGAGCCGACCAGGATGCACCAGTCGGCGTCCTTGAAGGCGACGTTCGGGTCGCCCGTGAGGACCATGCCGCGCAGGAGCGGGAAGGCGCAGTCGTCGAGCTCCATCGCGACGCCCTCGAGCGCCTTCTGGACCGCCTCGACGGGGATCTCCAGCAGCTGCAGGATGACCGGCTGGTCCTTGCCGAGCATCTCGCCTGCCGCGATGCGCGGAAGGATGCTGTAGCCGATCTGACCGGCGGCGCCGGTGACGGCGACGCGGAGCGGGGCCTTCTCGGCCGGGCTCACTTCGATACCTGCAGCTTCTCGACCAGGGCGTCGGCGACACCCGAGGTCCCGACCGCCGTGGGGTCGTTGCGGTCGTCCTTCATGTCGTACGTCACGGACTTACCTTCCCGGATGAGCTCGGCGATGGCGTTCTCCATGCGATCGGCCGCGTCGGTCTCCTTCAGGTAACGCAGCATCATCACGCCGGAGAGCATCATCGCGAGCGGGTTGACCTTGTTCTGGCCGGCGTACTTCGGCGCGCTGCCGTGCGTCGGCTCGAAGAGGGCCGCGTCGGCGCCGATGTTGGCGCCGGGGGCGACGCCGAGCCCGCCGACGAGGCCGGCGCCGAGGTCGCTGAGGATGTCCCCGTAGAGGTTCGGGAGCACGATCACGTCGTACAGCTCGGGCTTCTGCACGAGCTGCATGCACATGTTGTCGACGATGCGCTCCTCGAACTCGATCCCCGGGTAGTCCTTGGCCACCTCGGTCGCGACGGCGAGCCAGAGGCCGTCGGTGTACTTCATGATGTTGGCCTTGTGCACGGCCGTCACCTTCGAGCGGCCGTTCTCGACCGCGTAGTCGAAGGCGTACTTGACGACGCGGCGCGTGCCCTCCACCGAGATCGGCTTGACCGAGATGCCGGCGTGCTCGCGGATCGTGCCCGCCGCCGAGGGGTCGAGCTCGATGATCTTCGCGATCAACTCGGCGACCTCCGGGGTGTCCTTCTCGAACTCGATCCCGGCGTAGAGGTCCTCGGTGTTCTCACGCACGATGACGATGTCGATGTCCTCGTACTTGGAGCGGACGCCCTCGTAGCTCTTGCAGGGGCGTACGCAGGCGTAGAGGTCGAGGGCCTTGCGAAGAGCGACGTTGACGCTCCGGAAGCCATGACCGACAGGGGTCGTGATGGGGCCCTTGATGGCCACCTTGTTCGCCTTGATCGACTCGATCACCGAGTCGGGCAGCGGGGTGCCGGCCGACTCCATGATGTCGACGCCGGCCTCCTGGACGTCCCACTCGAAGTCCACTCCGGTCGCGTCGAGGACGCGCTTGGTGGCTTCGGCGATCTCAGGCCCGGTGCCGTCGCCGGGAATGAACGTGACGCGGTGTCCCACGGGTCCGACTCCTTCGCGATACTGCTCTGACAAACGGCCGCCCGGGTGGACGGCCGCAAACGACCGGAGCATACCGAACCGGCTCCGGGTGACGGCCGAGCGGCGGCCCGATCAGCGCAGGGGCCACGCCAGCGGTATGAAGATCATCGCCACGATGATCATCAGGATCACCAGCGGGAAGCCCAGGCGCGCGAAGTCCGTGAACCGGTATCCGCCGATGCCGTAGACCATCATGTTGGTCTGGTAGCCGATCGGCGTGATGAACGACGACGACGCCCCGAGGGCCACGGCGATGGCGAACGGGCGCGGGTCGAGTCCGGCGGCGAGCGCGGTGCTCACCGCCACCGGGAACACCAGTACGGCCGCCGCGTTGTTGCTGATCATCTCCGTCACGACGATCGTGGCTAGGAGCACGCCCAGCAGGAGACCTCGGTCGCCGAAGCGGCCGAAGGGCTCGATGAGCGTGGAGGCCAGGTTGTCGGCGAGCCCGCTCGCCTGGATCGCCTGGCCGAGCCCGAAGCTGGCGGCGATGAGGACGACGACGTCCAGGTCGACGGCGTCGCGCGCCTCCGACGGCGTCAGCACGCGCAGCCCCACCACTGCGAAGGCCGCCAGGAACGAGGCCGCCAGGATGTCGAGCGTCCCGGTTCCGACCAGCACCAGGAGGGCCACGATCGCGAGGCCGACGAGCGGGGCCTTCTCCTCGCGCGGCGGGCCGTCGCCGTCGAGCGGCGCCACCACGAGGAAGTCGCGCGCGCCCATGTTGGGGCGGAACGCGGGGCCGGCGAGCACGAGCAGCACGTCACCCACGCGCAGGACGACCTCGCCCGGCTTGTCGGCGACCCGCTCGTCCGCGCGGTGGATCGCGACGACGGCCCCGCCGTAGCGCCCGCGGAAGCCGATCTGCTTGAGGGTCGACCCGACGAGCTGTGAGCCCGGCGCGATCACGGCCTCGAACAGCCTGCGCTCGATGGCCGATCCCACGCCCGCGAAGTGGCGCTCCTCCGCCGATACGAGCCCCGGGATCTGCTGGAGGTCGAGGACACGTGTGACGTTCCCCGCGAAGGTCAGCCGGTCGCCCACGGCGATCACCTCGTCGGGGCGCACAGAGGAGATGCGCCGGCCGTCGCGCTCGACCTCGACGAGGTACACCCCGAGCAGGTTGCGCAGGCCGCCCTCGGAGACGCTCCTGCCGGCGATGCCGACGGCCTCCTCGGTCACGACCATCTCGACCGTGAACTCGCGTGCGTCGGCGTCGACGTTCTCGCTGGGCGAGCGGCGCGCCGGCAGCAGTAGGGGCGTGAGCGCGATCATGACCACCAGGCTCAGCAGCGCGAAGGGCAGGCCGACGGCACCGATCTCGAACAGCCCCAGCCCGGGCTCGCCGTACTCCTTGAGCAGCCCGTCGACGACGAGGTTCGTCGACGTGCCGATCAGCGTCACCGTCCCGCCCACCACTGCGGCGAAGCTGACCGGCATCAGGTACTTCGACGGCGAGCGACCCGCGCGGCGCGCCCAGTTGATGACCGGCGGGATCGCCATGGCCACGATGGGCGTGTTGTTCAGGAAGGCGGAGGAGGCCGCCGTCGGGATCAGCACCCGCGCGAGCGTCGCCCGGTCCCCGGACACCGTCCCGGCGACCCGCCGCGCCGAGAAGCGGGCGACGGAGTTCTCGAGGACGCGCGTCCGCCCCGCGGCCGCGGCCACCACGTAGAGCGCGGCGACCGTGAGCGGCGCGGAGTTCGAGAAGCCGGAGAACGCCGCGTCGCTGTCGATGACGCCGGCGACCAGTAGGAGGACCACGCCGGCGAGGACCGTGAGCGCCGGGGAGAATCGTTCGGAGACGAGGGCGACGAGCACGGCGGCGATGACCGCGAGGGTGAGGACGGCGTCGAAAGTCATATGCGCGGATCGCGGCGAGGCATAAGCCGCGGTTATACAGGAGTGCCGGCGCCCGCCGATCGGCCACGCCACGCGGTAAAGCGACGAATGACCCGCCGGAGAGCGCGCGTCCGTCCGGTAGAGTCAGGCCCGAGGTCTAACCAAGAAGCGGAGGGCACGGACATTGCTCAGCCATGACGTGGTGGTGGTCGGCGCCGGCCTCGC
>LNEQ01000061.1 GCA_001464995.1 Actinobacteria bacterium Ga0077541 | reverse complement strand
GCGAGCGCGTTGTTGTGGACCGAGACGAAGATGTCCACGCCGGCGTCGTTGGCGATCTTCACGCGTGCCCGCAGGTCGGCGCCCTCGGTGGTGTACGGAACGTCCCCGCCCGCCAGGTCCCGGGTCCGGGTCAGGAGGGTGCGGCCTCCCTGACCGCGCAGCCAGGCGTCGAGGCGCAGCCCGATGTCGAGGTTGACGTCCTTCTCGTAGACCAGGTTCCGGCCCGCCGCGTCGGTGCGCGCGGGCAGGCCGGTCACCGTGCCGGCGGGGATGACCCCCACCGCGCCGGTGTCGCCGCCCCCGTGGCCGGGATCGATCGCCACGAACGGGAGGGCGGCCACCGCGGCGGCCGGGCCGCCGAGCAGGCAGAGGGCGAGTGCGGCGGCCCATGGCGCGAAACGCGATCGGACGTTCACAGGCTCCTCGCGGAGGGCGACGGCGACGGGACGGCGGCATCGTACTCGCGGCGGTGTTCCCCCCCAACGCACCCGGGTGGATGCGTTTGCGGGGGGAAACGCATGGGCACGATCTCTACAGACACGACGGCCGGCGCCACCGCGGCCGAAACATGTGGTGCAGGGCGATACGCACCACAGACAGCGACACCGGCGGGCACCCGGTGATCGCAGATCCCCCAAGGGGGCGCCGCGGGCACCGGCGCCCCCTTCGGCGTTTCACGCCGGCGCGCCACGGGTGGCGAGAAGCGTTTGCCGTCGGGATGCGGCGTCCCTAGATTGGCCGCCATGAACCCCCATCCGATCCGCCTGACCCTGTCCGACGATCTCTCGCGGAGCCGGCTCACCGTCTTCTTCCGCCTGATCCTCGCGATCCCGCACCTGATCTGGCTGGGGCTGTGGGGGATCGTGGTGTCCCTCGCCGTGATCGTGAGCTGGTTCGCCACGTTGTTCGCGGGCCGGACCCCCGAGGGCCTGCACAACTTCATCGCCCAGTACCTGCGCTACAGCACCCACGTCTACGGCTACCTGCTGTTCCTCGCCGACCCCTTCCCGGGCTTCCTCGGAGACCGCGACTACCCCTCCGACCTGGTGGTGGCGCCGGCGGCTCCCCAGAACCGCTGGAAGACCGCCTTCCGGCTGATCCTGGCGATCCCGGCGGCGATCGTGACGAGCGTGCTCCAGTACCTCGTGTACGTGATCGCCGTCATCTCGTGGTTCGCCTGCCTGTTCACCGGCGCCATGCCCCTCGGGTTGAGGAACCTCTCCGCCTGGGTCGTGCGCTTCAACGCGCAGACCAACGGCTACATCTTCCTCCTGACTGACCGCTACCCGAGCTTCTCGACCGACCCCACCGAGTAGACGTGTTCGGGCGGCGCAGGGAGCGGTTCCTCGCGACGTACGTCTTCCCGCCCGCCGTCGCGGCGAAGCTGGCGGCGGCCCGTCCCGATCTGGGGGAGGCCGAGCGCGCCCTGGCCATGGAGGGCCTGCGCGACTGGTTCGCCATCTGCCGTAGCGGGCGGGGTCGCACCTTCTTCGCGATGCCGTCGGCCGTGGTGGACGACGCCTGGCACGAGTTCATCCTCTCCACCCGCGAGTACCGGGAGTTCTGCCGGCGGGCCCTCGGCCGCTACCTCGACCACACGCCGAGCGAGGGCGTGCCCGACCCCGGGATGATGGAGGCCGGGATGCGCGCCACCTGGAGGGCCGCCTGCGCCCTCGAGGGCATCGACGAGCGCAACCCCGACCGGCTGCCGAGGATCTTCGCGATCGACGCCCGGGTGGGGGCGGCCGACGGCTACCGCTTCCGCACCGATCCCGGGGCCCCCGAGCCGTTCCGGGCCGAGGGGCACGCGCCGGCCGGAGGCGCCGCCGGCCCCTCGGCGGGCGCGGGGGCGACGCCCTACGCCGGCGGCGCGTTCGCCGGTTGCGGCGGCGGCGGCCACGGCTCCGGCGGATCGGACGGGGGCGGCTCGGATGGAGGCGGATGCGGCGGCGGGGGCTGCGGGGGCGGGTAGCCGCTGTGCGGCACGAACGCCGCATCGCCGGGCACGATCAGGGAACGACCAACCTCCCCGCGGGGCCCTCGAGGGTGACGGTCCCGATGGGTGACCGCGACTCGACGATGAACACGTTGTTCGTTATCGGCGTCGTGACGCCGGCATGGCGCATGCTCACGTACCGGTCCGGCACGAGCCCGACGAGGTGATACGGCTCGGAGGGCAGGTCGCGCCCACGGGAGAAGATCCCGCCGTTGCGGATCACGTCGGGTGAGATGTCCGCCGAGGCGCTCACGATCTGGTCCGGGCCCTCGTTGGCGAGGACGAACGTGTCACCGCGAGCCCGGGCGACCCAGGCCCGGCGGCCCGACGGGGTCCTCAGGGCGATCCGGACGCTCTCCGCGTAGGCGCCCGCGCCGGCCAGAGCCCGGCGGACGGGATCGGGCATGGCCGAGACCGGGACGGGCGTCGCTGCTGCGAAGACACCCAGGTCGACTGCGCTCGGCGGGACCGGGCCGGGGATGAGCAGGGGTTCCGCCGGCACCGAGGGTGCGGTCTCTGCGAGGAGTGAGTCCACCGCGACTCCCAGATCGCCCCGGCTGACGGTGCCCTCGACGGCCGCGGCGATCCTGCCCGCCCGGTCGATCAACAGCAGTGCGGGCCCGCCGACGAGTCCGGAGCGCTCGAGCGGGGCTCCGCCCCCGGCGATCGGGAAGGTCGTTCCGAGGCCGCGCCACCAGGAGATGTCGGACGGCTCGTCAGCGACCCCCAGCACGACGAGGTCGCCCACGGCCCGCGTTCGCCACAGCTCCTCGACGGCGCGCACCAGCGGCCCGCAGCCGACGCACGCAGGCCCCGCGGAGACCACCACCGCCGGGCGGCCGGCCACCTGCCCCAGTCCCGGCGCGACGAGATTCCAGCCGACACCGTGGAGCTCGCCCGCGTCGAGGAAGCGGAAGGTGCCCCGCCGCGCGGCGGGGCGCTCCTCGCTGGGAGTCAGGGAGAGACCCGATACAGGCCCGGCGACATCGTCACCATCGCCCGGTACGGCGACGATCAACGCGATGCCCAACGCGACGAGGGCCACGACGCCGGCCACGGCCACGCCCGCCCGCATCGCGCGCCGAGGGCCGGACCGCGGGCTCCGGGGCTGCGCCGTGATCCGGGTCCGATCGGCCCGCGCGCGGGCGTCGTCAGCCACGTCCGACAGGGCGCCGGGAGCGATGGGGTCGGCCGATGCGAGGAGGCTGTCGAGGTGCTCGTGCGTCATGGCGGGCTCTCCTTCGGCTCGGTGGTCGGCCGGGGTGCGGCGTCGTCGGCGTCGATCGCCGTGAGGGCGTCGCCGAGGCGCCGGCGCGCGCGATGCAGGCGCACGGCGGCCGCGTCGGCGCTGACGCCGAGCACCACACCGGCCTGCGCGGGGGTCATCCCCTCCCAGGCGCTGAGGGCGATGATCTCCCGATCGCGGGCCGACAGGCGCCCGAGGGCCTCCTTCAACCGGGGAGCGCCCACGCCATCCGCGGGATCCGGGGCGAAAGCCGCGGGCTCACCGGCCAGGCGGGTGAGCGCGGCCAGCCAGCGGCGGACGCCGCGCCGATGGTTCGCCACACGGTTTCGTGCGACGGCGAGCAGCCAGGGGAGGGCGTCGGACGGAACGTCGTCGATCCGTCTCCAGGCGATCAGGAAGACGTCAGCGGCCAGGTCGCGGGCGTGATCGGGCACACGGCGGAGCCCGTAGGCGACGACTGCGGCGTAGTGATCCCGCCACAGGGCGTCGAAACGATCGTGGTGGTCGGCCGGGTCGCTCATCACTCCGTCTCTCTCCGGTGGGCGGCCCCGATTACAGGCGACGGTCGATGATGATCTTCCCTTGTGCGCGGCCTCATCGCGCACAGAGCCGCGGCCATCGCGGGAGAGGGCGCATCCTGGTCCGCGGCGACTCGACTCAGGCGGTCCAGAGTCCGCTGACCGGCATCGCCAGATCCGGGCCGAGCGGGCGGACGGTACCGACGCGCCCGGTGAGCGCGTCGGAGACGCGCCGTGAATCGAACACGCTGGCCGACCCGGTCAGCGTGCACATGGCGATTCCCATGTGTGCGGATGGCGGCGGTCGAACGTGCGTCCCGCGATCGTCGACTCCTCGCCGCAGGACGAACATGTGTTCGGTATGGCTCCGGTCCCCTACGTCGAGCTCCATGCCCACTCGGCCTTCAGCTTCCTCGACGGCGCCTCCGCGCCCGAGGAGATGGCCGAGGCGGCGGCGCGGCTCGGCCACTCCGCCCTGGCCCTCACCGACCACGACGGACTCTGCGGATCGCTGGCCTTCGCCCACGCCGCGCGCGCCGTGGGGGTGCGGCCCATCACGGGGGCCGAGGTCACCCTCGCCGACGGCTCCCATCTGACGCTGCTCGCCGCGACGGCGGCCGGGTACGCCAACCTCTGCCGGCTGATCACCCTCGCCCACGCGGACACGCGCCCTCCGCCCGACCGCCGCCCGGTGCCGCCCCGGCTCGACCCCGCCCACCTGGCCACCCACGCCGAGGGGCTGATCTGCCTCACCGGCTGCGCCCGCCACGGCCTGGTGCCGCGCCGGGTGACGGCCGGCGACCGCCGGGGCGCCGAGGAGGCCGTGCGCGGCCTGGTGCGCGACCTCGGACGGGAGAACGTGCTGGTGGAGATCCAGCTCTCGCGCTCGCGCGGCGACCGCCGCCTGGCGCGCGCGCTGTCGGATCTGGCGGCCGCGACGGGCGTGGGCTGCGTCGCCACCGGCGACCCCCACTCCCACGACCCCGAGCGCGCCCTGCTGCAGGACGCGTTCGTGGCCATCGGCCACCGGCTGACGCTCGACGGGTCCGAGGACGTCCGCAGGGGCAACCGCCAGTCGGTGCTGCGATCTCCGGCCGAGATGGCGGCGCTCTTCGGCGACCACCCCGACGCGGTCGCACGGACGGCGCAGGTCGCCGAGCGCCTGGAGTTCGACCTCACCCGCGACCTCGGCTACCGCTTCCCCGACTTCGTGGGCTCCCACCCCGGCGAGACGGCCCAGTCGGCGCTGGCGCGGGTCTGCGCCCACCAGCTCGGGGCCCGCTATCCCAACGCCGTCCGCCGGCAGCGGGCGCGGGAGCGCCTCGACGAGGAGCTGGCGCTGATCGCCCACCACGACCTGGCCGGGTTCTTCCTGCTGCACCGCGACATCCTCGAGCTGGCGCGCGAGGTGGCCCTGCAGGTGCGCCCGGCCGGATCCGCCCGCCGGTGGCTGCCACCGGGGCGCGGGCGCGGCTCGTCGGTGGGCTCGATCGTCTGCTACCTCACCGGCCTCTCGCACATCGACCCGGTCGACAACGGGCTCTTCCTGGGGCGCTTCCTCAACAAGGACATGGCCTCGGTGCCCGACATCGACCTCGACTTCCCCCGCGACGTCCGCGAGCGGCTGATCGAGGAGATCATCGTCCGCTACGGCCCCGAGCACGCGGCGCTGGTGGCGGCCTTCCCGACCTTCCGCATCCGCATGGCCATCCGCCAGCTCGGCGGGGCCCTCGCGCTGCCGGAGGCCGACCTCGAGCGGCTGACCCGGCTCGCCGACGGCTGGTCGTCGGCCGACGCCGTGGAGGAGGAGCTCGCCCGCCTCCCCGACGGGCCCGCCAAGCTGGCCTCACCGCGCTGGCGGGCGCTCGCGTTCCTCGCCCGCCAGGCGGCCGGGCTGCCCCGACACCTGTCACAGCACTCGGGCGGCATGGTGGTGAGCGCCCGCCCCCTGGTGGAGCTGGTGCCCGTGGTGCCGGCGGCGTTCCCGGGCCGGCAGATCTGTCAGTGGGACAAGGACTCCTGCGCCGACGCCGGCTTCGTGAAGATCGACCTGCTCGGCCTCGGGATGCTGTCGGCCGTCGAGGAGTGCATCGATCTGGTCGCCCGCTCGCGCGGGGAGAGCGTCGACCTGTCGCGCATCGGCTTCCGCGATCCGGCCGTCTACGCGGAGATCCAGGACGCCGACACCGTGGGGGTCTTCCAGATCGAGAGCCGCGCCCAGATGCAGAGCCTGCTGCAGACGCGGCCCGAGAACCTGCACGACCTCACCATCCAGGTCGCGCTGATCCGGCCCGGCCCGGTCAGCGGCGGAGCGGTGCACCCCTACGTGAAGCACCGCCGCGCACTGCGCGAGGACCCCTCCTTCGAGCCCCCCTACGACCACCCGCTGCTCGCCGACTGCCTGCGCGAGACGCTCGGGGTGGTGGTGTTCCAGGAGCAGGTCCTCGAGGTGTCGATGGCCCTGGCCGGGTTCACCCCCGGGCAGGCCGAGGCGCTGCGCCGGGCGATGAGCCGCAAGCGCAGCCGCGAGGCGATGCTCGGCCTCTGGCGCGACTTCCGCGACGGAGCCCGCGCACGCGGCGTCACGATCTTCACCAAGCTGATCGGCTTCTCCAACTTCGGTTTCCCCAAGGCACACTCGTCGGCATTCGCCGTGCTCGCCTACCAGAGCGCGTGGCTGCGGCGGCGCTATCCCGCCGAGTTCCTCGCCGCCCTGCTGAACGCCCAGCCGATGGGCTTCTACCCGCCGGCGAGCCTCGTGCGCGACGCCCAGCGACGGGGTGTCAGGGTGCTGCCGCCCTGCATCGCCCGCTCGCAGGCGATCTGCGGGATCGAGGAGGGCGCCGTGCGGATCGGCCTGGGATACGTGCGCGAGGTGCGCCGCGAGGCGGCCGAGCTCCTGGTGGGCGAGCGCGAGCGCGAGGGCCCCTTCGCCGACATCGCCGACCTGGCCGCGCGCGCCGACCTGCGCCGCGAGCAGATCGCCCAGCTGGTGCGGGCGGGGGCCTGCGACGCTCTCGCCAGGCCCCGTCGGGAGATGCTCTGGGAGCTCGGCGTGCTCTCACGGCCACGCACCGGGGCGCACGGCACCCAGCTGGCGCTCCCGATTCCGGCCGGGCCCTCCCCCGCGCTCCCCGAGCTCGGGCGCTTCGAGCGGACGATCGCCGACTACGAGACCACCGGGCTGTCGACCGGCTGGCACCTGGTGTCGCTGGTGCGCCCGGGACTCCCCGCCGGGGTGCTCACCGCCGCCGAGCTGCGCGAGACCCCCCACGGCACGCAGGTGCGCGTGGCCGGGCTGGTGGTCGCGCGCCAGCGCCCGGCGACCGCGAACGGGATCGTCTTCCTACTGCTCGAGGACGAGACCGGCATGGTCAACTGCATCGTGCGCCCCGAGGTCTACGAGCGTCACCGCTCGGTGGTGCGCGCCGATCCGCTGGTGATGGCGTGGGGGCGCCTGGAGCGCCGTGACCGCAACCTCAACGTGCTGGTGACGCGCATGGAGCGCATCGATCCCCCGGTCGAGGCCCCCGCCGTGCCCGCGGCGCCGGCGCCGGTCACCGAGATGGCCCGCGTGCGGGCGGCGGCGCCGGATGGGCAGAGCTTCGGCCGGGGCCGCCGCTGAACGATCCCCTTCCCCTCGCCTCAGGTGCGGACCCGAACGTCCGATGCCCTCAGCATGTTTCCATCTCGGGGAGGTAAAAGGGTGCTGTCGTTCGTTGAGAATCTTCCCATCGGGCGCAAGATCGCCGGCGTCACCGGGGCCCTCCTGGGCCTCTTCGCGATCGCCCTGATCGGAACCCTGGCCATGATGGGGCGGGCCGACGGGCAGTTCGCCGAGGCCGACCGCTACCAGGAGCTCGTCGCCGCCGCCCAGTCGATCCCCGAGGAGCAGCTCACGCAGCGCTCCCTGCAGGCCGAGTTCGTCGTCGCCGGCGACGAGGCCCTGCTGGAGGACTTCGAGGCCTCGGCCGAGCGGGCGGACGCGGGCCGCACGACGATCGTCGCCGCCTTCCCGGGCAACGAGGTCATCCAGGAGGCGATCACCACGGCCGCCGCGCTCGACGAGAAGCACGACGCGACCGTGTTCGACGTGCTCGCCCCCGCCGTGGCGAGCGGCGACGTGAAGGCGGCCCGGGCCGCCGGGGAGGCCGCCAAGGGCCACGTCCTCGGCCAGATCGCGCAGGGACGGATCGTCCTCGCCGAGGTCGAGGCACAGGCCGACGCCGCCCAGTCGGCCGCCAACAGCGCCCTGGGCCAGGCCCTCATCTTCCTGATCGTCTTCAGCCTCCTGGCCCTCGGCGTCGGGATCACGCTGTCTTTCCTGCTCACCCGTGTCGTCGCCCGGCCGATCCTCGCCATCAAGGCATGGCTCGAGGAGATCGCCGACGGCGACGGGGATCTCACCCAGCGCGTGGACGAGAGCCGCGACGACGAGTTCGGCCGCCTCGGCGGCGCCTTCAACCGCTTCGTGTCGCAGATCCAGGACACGTGCCGCCAGGTCGTGACCGCCACCGAGTCGCTCGGCGCGACGGCGCGACGGATGGCGGCCACGTCCGAGCACGCCGGTCAGGGCGTCGGCGAGACCGCCGCCACCATGGACGAGGTCGCTCGGGGAGCCGGCGTGCAGTCGAGCTCCACGCAGGAGGCCACGACCGCGATGGTGCGCATCGCCGAGGGCACCGAGCGCGCCGCCGACGCCGGCCGCCAGGCCGTGGCCGCCGCCGAGGAGGCCGACCGCTCGGCCTTCGAGGGCGCGCAGACGCTGGCCGAGGTGGTCGCCGCGATGAACCGGATCGAGGAGAGCGTCGGCGGCGCGACATCGGCCGTCGGCGGGCTCGGCTCGCGTGGCGAGGCGGTCGGCCAGATCGTCGGCACGATCACCGACATCGCCGCCCAGACCAACCTCCTGGCCCTCAACGCCGCCATCGAGGCAGCCCGGGCCGGCGAGCAGGGCCGCGGCTTCGCCGTGGTGGCCGACGAGGTGCGCAAGCTCGCCGAGGAGAGCCAGGAGGCCGCCGGCTCGATCGCGGGCCTGATCGCCGAGATCCAGGCCGAGACCCGGCTCGCGGTCGAGACCATGGA
>LNEQ01000060.1 GCA_001464995.1 Actinobacteria bacterium Ga0077541 | reverse complement strand
TCGACCGGCGTGTAGAAGCCGGTGTGGTCGCCGAAGGGCCCCTCGGGGCGCAGGTCGTTGGCGTCCACGTAGCCCTCGAGCACGATCTCGGCCTCGGCGGGCACCTCGATGTCGACCGTGCGGCACTTCACCATCTCGACGCTCTTGCCGCGCAGGAAGCCCGCGAAGATCATCTCGTCGATGCCGGGCGGCAGCGGCGCGGTGGCCGAGTAGGTGGTGGCCGGGTGCGCGCCGATCACCACGGCGACCGGGACGCGGCCCTCGGAGTCGCGCAGGTGCGCGGCGCCGTCCTTGTGGATCTGCCAGTGCATCATCGCCGTGCGCTTGTCGACCTTCTGGATCCGGTACATGCCGCAGTTGCGCACGCCGGTCGCCGGGTCCTTGCTGAAGACGAGCGGCAGGGTGATGAAGGGGCCGCCGTCGTCGGGCCAGCAGGTGAGGATCGGCAGCAGGTCGAGGTCGGGCTCGTCGAGCCACACCTCCTGGCAGGGCGCGTCCTTGACCATCTTCGACGAGAAGGACGCCAGCTCGCGCAGCTTGCCGAGCGCCTTCATCTTGGCGACGACGCCCTGCGGGGGCTGGAGGTCCATCAGGGTCTCGATGCGCGTCCCGAGGGCGTCGAGGCTCTCGGTGCCGAGTGCCGAACTGGTTGATCAGCACCGGCAGGCGGCTGCCGGCCACGTCGGTGAACAGCAGGGCGGGCCCGCCGGCCTTGGAGACGCGGTCGGCGATCTCCGTGATCTCGAGCGCCGGGTCGACCTGCGCGGTGACGCGCCGCAGCTCGCCGGCCTTCTCGAGGGCCTTGACCCAGTCGCGGAGATCCTTCATCGGGTGAGAGCCTGCTCCAGTCCGGGGGTGGGTGGAAGGGCATCGGCGAGGGCGGCCAGTCCCGAGGCGTCGCCCTGCACGCGCAGCGCCCGCTGGGCGTTCAGGAAGGCGGCGCCCGTCTGCGCCTCGTCGGGCCCGCGCCGGGCGGCGATCGCGGCCGTCGTGCCGCGCCACAGCGGCAGCAGCGCCGCGCGGTCGCCCGCCGCCACCAGTCCGGCGCCCAGGGCGATCAGGTCGGCGAGCGCCGCGACGACGAACAGGTCGCCCGCGCCCGTGATGCGCACGAGGCCGTGGGCGTAGCAGTAGTCGCCGGCAAGCACTTCCCGGCCGGGCGCGGAGGGTGTCAGATGTCTCGCCTGCCCGTGGTGCAG
>LNEQ01000059.1 GCA_001464995.1 Actinobacteria bacterium Ga0077541 | reverse complement strand
GTCCACTGGAGCTTCTCGTTCGGCCCGGTCGGCCCGTTGAAGAAGCTGCGCTGCTTCTCGCCCCAGCGCCCGTCGAATCCCAGCCAGGGGTAGGCCCTGAGGTGATCGGCCGGATCGGACGGGATCGTCCGGATCCGCGGGCGCACCGTCGTGGAGGGCCCCCGCGTGTCGTCGCAACCCACCCCCTCGGCCTGGCTGCGCATCAGGTAGAGGCGCGACTCGAAGAAGTTGGCCTGGGAGCCCTGGGCCGGGTACACCACCGGGTGGGTTCCGTCGACGATCTCGAGCTTGTCGTCGCCCCAGTCCGCCTGCTCGGCGCTGGAGTGCTGGCTGTAGCCCACCTCCGTCGGACCCGTGGCGAGGGCCTCGGCCGGCGTGTCGGCGTCGAAGACGATCTGGATCATCTCCCAGTCGCCCTCGTGCTTGTTGTTCCAGTCGTTGAAGACGTAGTAGAACCAGTACTGGAGCGCGAGCCTGCCGGGGTGGGCGTCCTCGGTGACCACCCGCGCGTAGGCCGTCGGCGGCGCCAGGGGCTGGATGCGCGCCGCCCACTCCTCGAAGGTGCAGCCCGGGTCGAGCGTGTCGCCCGGGAAGTCGAGGTGATAGTCGAAGAGGCCCCGGCCGAGGTCCTCCGCCTCGGGCGCGACGCCGACCAGGTTGGTCCGGTCCCACGGGCCGCGCAGCGCGATCTCGTCGTTGCCGAACAGCAGGTCGACGTCGATCGGCAGGTAGGGGGGGCCATCCTCCGGGGCGCACGCGTCGGGCCAGTCCCGGAGCTTCACGATCGGGGCGTAGGCCTCGGCGAGGGCGATCTCGTCCGCATCGGCCGCCGGAGCGGGCGCCTGCGCGGTCGCGGATCCGACTGTCGCCGCCCACAGCGCCGCGGCCGCCGCGAGCCAGGCGAGGACGGCGAGCGTGCGTGCGGCCGGGCGCCGTGCACCCTGGAGGTTCGCCCGCGGCATCCCGGGGAGGATACCGGCGGCGGCGCCCGGCCGATCGCCGTCCATCCGCGAGGGCGGATGGACGGCGTTGACGCGGATCGCGGGCGTCGGGCAGACTCTCGGCGCCCGGAACGGGCGCCCCCGCCCTGACGAGATCCAGGAGCCGCCGTGCAGGACGTCATCTTCGGTCTCGTGGCCATCGCGGCGGGCGTGCTGTTCTGCTTCCGCGGCTACCTCGCGTTCCGGTTCGTGATCCCCGTCTGGGGCGCCTTCGTCGGGTTCGGCGCCGGTGCCGGCCTGGTGGCCTCGATCACGGGGGACGGCTTCCTGCGGACGGGCCTGGCGTGGGCGGTCGGCCTGGTCGCCGCGCTCGTCTTCGGGCTGCTCGCCTACTTCTTCTTCGAGGTCGCGATCGTGATCGGCATGATGTCGATCGGCTTCGCGCTGGGGACCAGTGCGATGGTCGCCCTGGACGTGTCGTGGACGTGGCTCGTCGTGCTGGCCGGCGTCGCCGTCGGCGCACTTCTGGCGGCCGTGGCCATCGCGGTGGACCTGCCGATGATGCTGCTGGTCGTCCTGAGCGCCCTCGGAGGGGCGAGCGCGATCACCACCGGCGTGATGCTCCTCGTCGGCACGATCGACACCCGCGACTTCGACGACGAGCAGCTGACGACGCGCGCCGGAGACGACTGGTGGTGGTACGCCGTCTACCTCGGGCTGGCGATCGCGGGGATGATCTCCCAGGTCAAGGACGGCGAGCGCCTGCGCCGGTCGGTCCGCGCCGCGTGGGCTGCGGAGCGTGCCTGAGGAGCCGCCCGGCGGCGTGAGCGCCCCGGGCGCGAGGGCCTTCGCGGTGCCCGGTGGTCAGCCGCGGTCGCGGCGCGCGACCGACATCGTGCTGCTCGTGCCGGCGCTGGTCGGCGTGGCGCTGGCGGTCGCGGTCTACCCGCCCTCCGGGTTCGAGAGCTCGCTCCAGGCGTTCCTGGCGAGCATGCCCACCTGGCTCGACCCGGTCTGGGGGTTCCTGGCGGACGCCCTCTGGCTCTGGGCCGGCGTGCTGATGCTGATCGCGGCGGTGCGGCGGCGCGTCGTGGTCGTGGTCCAGGCGCTCGCGGCGCTGGCGCTGGCCGTCGTGATCGGCCTTGCGGCGGCGCGGCTGGCGATCGGATCGTGGCCCGAGGTCGCATCGGCGGTCGCCGGAACCGCCGAGGGTCCGCCGTTCCCCAACGTGCGGGTGGCGCTCGCCTCGGCCGTGGTGATGACCGTCTCACCGCATCTCGTGCGGCCCCTGCGGATGCTGGGCCGCTGGATCCTCGGCCTCGGCGCGGTGGGCGCCGCGGTCATCAGCAACGTGACGCCGATGGGCACCCTCACGGCGCTGCTGATCGCCGTCGCCGCCGCGGCCGCCGTCCGGCTGGCGATGGGCACGTCCATCGGCCGCCCGCCGCTGGCCTACGTGGCGGCCGGCCTGGCCGAGCTCGGCGTCGCCGCCCACGGCCTGCGCCCCGCCGAACGCCAGGTCGCCGGCGTCTTCGCCGTCCGCGCCACCGACGACGAGGGGCGCCCGCTGACCGTCACGACACCCAGCTGGTGGCGCGGCTGTGGCGGCTCCTCTGGTACCGGGGCGCGGACGCGCCCATCGGCGTGGGGCGGCTCCAGGTCGCTGAGCACGAGGCCTTCGTGACCCTGCTCGCGCGGGGCGCCGGTCTACCGGCCCACGAGGTGGTGACCGCCGCGACGACCACCGGCGACGATGCGCTCCTGGTGCTGCGAGGCGAGGCGCGGCCCCTCGCCGCCCTCGAGCCCGGCGCCATCGGCGACGAGGTCCTCCACGAGGCGTGGCGATCGCTGGCCCTCCTCGGCGAGCGCGGCATCAGCCACCAGCAGATCTCCCCGGAGACCGTCGTGCTGATCGACGGCGGGGTGGGATTCGCCGACCTCGCCGGGGCCACCGTGGCGCCCGATCCGCACCGGCGGGCGACCGACCGGGCGCAGCTACTGATGACGACCGCGTGCCTGGCGGGCGGGCGGCGGGCCCTCGACGCGGCGATCGCCGTGCTCGGCACCGACGGGGTCGCCGCCCTCCTCCCCTATCTCCAGTCGGCGGCGTCCACCCCGGCGCTGCGCCGGGCGCTGAAGGCCCACGGAAAGGACGTGGACGCCCTCCGGGAGGAGGCCGCCGCGCGCGTGGGCGTCGAGCCCCCGGAGCTGGTGCGGCTGCCGGCGATCCAGATGACGCTGCTCGCCGTGGCCTCGTACGCGATCCTGACCGCCGCGGGCGGCGTCGACTGGGGCGAGTTCACGTCCACGGTGGCCGAGGGCTCGTGGGGATGGGTCGCCTTCGCGCTGCTGGTGGCCCAGCTACCGCGCCTCACCCAGGCGATCACCACCCTCGGCTCGGTCCCGACCTCGCTGCCGCTCGGCCCCGTCTACGCGATGCAGCTCGCCACCGGCTACATGAACCTGGCCCTGCCATCGAACCTCGCTCGGATGGCGGTCAACATCCGCTTCTTCCAGCGCCAGGGGCTCTCCGCCCCGACGGCCGTCGCCGCGGGCGCGATCGACTCGTTCGCGAGCACCGTCGTGCAGGCGATCCTGCTGGTGCTACTGCTCGCGTTCTCCGAGTCGTCTCTCGATGTGAGCCTGCCGCTTCCCTCGGACGGAGCCCTCACCCTGCTGTGGATCCTCGTCGCAGTGGTGGTGCTGGCCGTACTCGTGCTCGCCCTCACCCCGCGGCTGCGCGGGGCGATCACCGGAGCGACACGGCGCTGGTGGCCGGAGGTACGGGCGACCCTGCGAGGGCTCCGCACCTCCAACAAGCTCGGACTGCTGATCCTCGGAAGCCTTGCCACGGAGCTGCTGTTCGCCACCGCGCTCGGCCTCTTCGCCCATGCCTTCGGCTACGACATCAGCCTCGCCGAGCTGCTGGTGATCAACATCAGCGTCTCGCTGCTCGGCAGCCTGGTCCCCGTGCCGGGCAACATCGGCGTCGCCGAGTTCGGGCTCACGGTCGGGCTTGTCTCGGCGGGGATGGCCGAGGAGGCCGCCTTCGCCGCCGTCCTCCTCTACCGCATGGCGACCTTCTACCTGCCGCCGCTCTGGGGCTTCTTCGCGCTGGGCTGGCTCCAGCGCAACCGCTACCTCTGAGAGACCGGCCCGGGTGGCCTACCGGTCGACGACGTTCAGGCGGTTCTCCGCACGGCGGCGGGCGCTCTCGGCAGCGACCCGCGCGACGTCGTCGTCCCCCGCCTCCGCGAGCAGCGCCTCGGCGCGCTCGAGGGCGGTGCGGGCGCGCGCGGCGTCGATCTGGTCGGCCCGCTCGGCCTGCTCCACGAGCACCAGAACCCGGTCCTCCTCCACCGAGACGTAGCCCTCGGAGGTGGCGAACACGATCTCGGTGTCGTCGAGCAGCTTGAGGCGGGTCTCGCCCACCCGCAGGAACGCGATGAACGGGGTGTGGCGCGGCAGGATGCCGACCTCACCGCGCACGCTCGGGGCGATGACCATGTAGGCGAGGTCGTCGAAGACGGCGCCCTCCGGCGTGAGCAGACGCACGCCGAGGCGCTTGCGCTCCGTTCCGATGGCGGTGCTCATCGTCGGTTACCGGGCCTTCAGGGTCGCGGCCTTCTCGACGGCCTCGTCGATGCCGCCGACGAGGAAGAAGGCCTCCTCGGGGAGGTCGTCGTGCTGGCCCTCGACGATCTCCTTGAACCCGCGGATCGTCTCCGACAGCGGCACGTACGCGCCCGGGCGGCCCGTGAAGGCCTCGGCCACGTGGAAGGGCTGGGAGAGGAAGCGCTCGATGCGGCGGGCCCGGGAGACGGCGAGCTTCTGCTCGTCGGTGAGCTCGTCCACGCCGAGGATGGCGATGATGTCCTGGAGGTCCTTGTACTGCTGCAGGATCTCCTGGACGCGGGTGGCGACCTCGTAGTGCTCGGCGCCGACGCCGTCCTTGGAGAGGATGCGGCTGGTGGAGTCGAGCGGGTCCACGGCCGGGTAGATGCCCTTCTCCGAGATGGCCCGCGAGAGCACCGTGGTCGCGTCGAGGTGGGCGAACGACGCGGCCGGGGCCGGGTCGGTGAGGTCGTCGGCGGGGACGTAGATGGCCTGCACCGAGGTGACCGATCCCGAGCGGGTCGAGGTGATCCGCTCCTGCAGGTCGCCCATCTCGCTCTGGAGGGTCGGCTGGTAGCCCACGGCCGACGGCATGCGGCCGAGGAGGGCCGAGACCTCGGAGCCGGCCTGGACGAACCGGAAGATGTTGTCCACGAACAGCAGCACGTCCTGGCCGCCCTGGTCGCGGAAGTACTCGGCCATGGTCAGGCCGGACAGGGCCACGCGCAGACGGGCTCCCGGCGGCTCGTTCATCTGGCCGTAGACGAGGGCGGTCTTGTCGATGACCCCCGACTCCTTCATCTCCAGCCAGAGGTCGTTGCCCTCGCGGGTGCGCTCGCCGACGCCGGCGAACACCGACAGGCCGCCGTGCTCCTGGGCGATGTTGTTGATGAGCTCCTGGATGAGCACGGTCTTGCCCACGCCGGCGCCACCGAAGAGGCCGATCTTGCCGCCCTTCACGTACGGGGCGAGCAGGTCGACGACCTTGATCCCGGTCTCGAAGATCTCCTCGGTCGGGTTCAGCTGGTCGAAGGCCGGGGCCTTGCGGTGGATCGGCCAGCGCTCGCCGGCCGCCACGTCGGCGCCCTCGTCGATCGTGTCGCCGAGCACGTTGAAGATGCGGCCGAGCGTCCGCTCGCCGACCGGCACCGAGATCGGGGCGCCGGTGTCGCGCACCTCCGTGCCGCGGGCGAGTCCGTCGGTGGTGTCGAAGGCCACCGCGCGGACGCGGTCGTCGCCCAGGTGCTGCTGCACCTCGGCCACCAGCGGCGGAGCGTCCGACCCGCGGTCGATCTCGATCGCGTTGTAGATGCTCGGCAGCCCGTCTGGGAAGTGGGCGTCGATCACCACCCCCTTGATCTCGATGATCGTGCCGGTGCTTCGAGCGTCGTCAGACATTCTTGAGATCTCTCCTCGGGGCTGGGGCGTTACTGGAGGGCGTCGGCGCCGGCGACCACTTCCAGGATCTCCTGGGTGATGGCCGCCTGGCGGGCACGGTTCATGGCGAGCGTGAGGTCGTCGATCAGCACGCCGGCGTTGTCCGTGGCGTTGCGCATGGCGGTTCGGCGGGCCGCGAGCTCCGCGGCCGCGCTCTCCAGCAAGGCGCGGTAGATGGTGGTGTCGAGGAAGTCGGGCAGCAGCTTGCCGAGGAACTCCTCGGCGTCGGGCTCGAAGATCGCGACGCCCGAGCGCAGCTCGTGGGCGTCCTCGTCGCCGTCGCCGTCCTCGTCGAAGACGACGACCCGCTCCACCGGCAGCAGCTGCTCGGTGGAGACCGACTGCTCGAGCACCGACTTGAAGGCGTTGTAGACGATGACGACGCGGTTGACGTCGCCCGAGGTGAAGCGGCGCACCAGGTGCTCGGTGACCTGCTCGGCGTCGGCGAAGGTCGGCTCGACGGAGAAGCCCTGGAAGGAGCGGTCGATGCTCATCCCGCGGAACGCGATGGTGCCCGCGCCCTTCTTGCCCACCGTCGTGAACTCCACGTCGGTGAAGCCCTGCGCCCGCAGGTCGTCGGCGACGCCGAAGGCCTGGCGGACGATGTTGACGTTGAACGCGCCGGCCAGGCCGCGGTCGCCCGTGATGGCGACGACCACCGCGGTGCCCTCGGTGGGGCGCTCCTCGAGGAGGGGCTCCCCCGCCACGCCGCCGCTCTGGCGGGCGGCCTGCGCCATCAGGCGCCGCATCGCGGTCGCGTAGGGGCGCAGCGACTCGATGTTCTCCTGCGCGTGGCGCATCTTGGCCGAGGCCACCAGCTCCATGGCGCGGGTGATCTTGCGCGTGTTGCGGACGGACTCGATCCGCCGCTTGATGTCGCGGGTGGTCGCCATGAGTGCCTAGACGGCGGCCGGGGCCGTGTCGGTCGCCTCCTCGGCGGCGGGCTCCTCGACGGGCGCGGCCTCGGGGGCGTCGGTCGGGGCGTACTGGTGCACGACGCCCTTGACGATGTCCTCGATCTTGCCGGCGACCTCGTCCGAGAGCTCCTTGGAGTCGCGGATCGACGCCAGCAGGTCGGCGCCCTTCTCGCGCAGCTCGCGGCGGATCGACTCGTTCACCTCGGGCACGGAGGCCACGGGGACCGCGTCGAGGTGGCCCTGGTTGGCGGCGTAGATGATCGCGACCTGCTCCTCCACCGGCCACGGCGCGTAGGCCGGCTGGTTGAGGGAGGCGACGAAGCGCGCGCCGCGGGCCAGCGTGCGCTGGGTGGCGGCGTCGAGCTCGGAACCGAACTGGGCGAAGGCCTCGAGGTCGCGGTACTGGGCGAGCTCGAGCTTCAGCTTGCCGGCCACCTTGCGCATGGCCTTGATCTGGGCCGAGCCACCCACGCGCGACACCGAGATGCCGACGTTCAGGGCCGGGCGCACGCCGGAGAAGAAGAGCTTGCTCTCCAGGAAGATCTGCCCGTCGGTGATCGAGATCACGTTGGTCGGGATGTAGGCCGACACGTCGCCGGCCTGCGTCTCGATGATCGGCAGGGCGGTCAGCGAGCCGCCGCCGAGCTCGTCGCTCAGCTTGCAGGCGCGCTCGAGGAGCCGGCTGTGGAGGTAGAAGACGTCGCCCGGGAAGGCCTCGCGACCCGGCGGGCGCCGCAGGAGCAGCGACATCTGCCGGTAGGCGTCGGCCTGCTTGGAGAGGTCGTCGTACACGCAGAGGGCGTGCTGGCCGCCGTAGAGGAAGTACTCGCCCATGGCCGCGGCCGAGTAGGGCGCCAGGTACTTGAGCGGCGCCGACTGCGAGGCGGTGGCGGCGATGACCGTCGTGTACTCCATCGCGCCGGCCGCGCGCAGGCGCTCGACCACGGAGGCGACCGTCGAGGCCTTCTGGCCGATGGCGACGTAGAAGCACATCACGCCCTGGCCGGCCTGGTTGATGATCGTGTCCACGGCGATGGTCGTCTTGCCGGTCTGGCGGTCGCCGATGATCAGCTCGCGCTGGCCGCGGCCGATCGGGATCAGGGCGTCGATGGCCTTGATGCCGGTCTGGAGCGGCTCCTTCACCGGCTGCCGCTGCACCACGCCCGGAGCCTTGAACTCCACGGGGCGGTAGTGCTCGGTGACGATCGGGCCGCGGTCGTCGAGCGGGTTGCCGAGCGGGTCGACCACGCGGCCGAGCAGCGCCTCGCCGACCGGCACCTGGATGACCTTCCCGGTGCGCCGGACGGTGTCACCCTCCTTGATGAGGGTGTCATCACCGAGGAGCACGACGCCGACGTTGTCCTCCTCCAGGTTCAGCGCGAGGCCGGTGACCCCGTGGGGGAAGTCGAGCATCTCGAGGGACACGCAGGACCGGAGGCCGTGGACGCGGGCGATGCCGTCTCCGACCTGGAGGACGGTGCCGACCTCCTCGACCTCCACGGTCCCCGAGTACTGCTCGATCTGGTCCCGGAGGACCTTGGTGATCTCATCGGGTCGCAGCTTCATACGGGGGTGGTCACCTTTCTCAGCTCAGGTCGGATTGCGTATGGCGCGCGCATCAACTGGTCACGGCGGAGTCGATCCGGCTCGACCGAAGGGTCTCGCGGAGTTCCTCGATGCGGTGGCGCACGGAGGCGTCCACCACCGACTCGCCCACCTGCAGCACGAGGCCGCCGACGATGTCGGGATCGACCGACTCGGTGAGGTCGATGTCGGCCCCGGTCTTCTCCTTGATCTGCGCCACGATGCGCGCGCGCAGGTCGTCGGGCAGGGGCACGGCCGTGATGGCCCGCACCTCGAGCCGCCCCTCGGCTGCGGCGACCCGGCTCTCGAACGCGTCGAGGATGTCCGGGAAGTCCGCCATCCGGCCCCGGTCGAGCAGCACCTGGAGGACGTTCCCCACCACGGGCGCCGAGCCCTCGGTGAGGCGTGCGACGACGGCCTTCTTCGCCGGGGTGTCGATGTTGGGATCGTCGAGGACGGCCCGGAGGTCCTCCGAGCCGGCGACGGCGTCCGCGAACGCCCTCAGGTCACGGCCGACGTCGTCGACCGCCTTGAGGTCGGTGGCGGCCTCGAAGACCGCCTCGGCGTAAGTGGCCGCGACGCTCACGAGGTGCTCGCACCCCCGTTGAGGGCGAGCGCCGAGAGATCGGCCTCGGTGATGGCGTCCTCGATCAGCTTGCGGTGGTCGGCCTCGGTCAGGGCGCTGCGCGAGACCTTCTCGGCGGCGGCCAGGGCGAGCGTCACGACCTCATCGCGCAGGCCGCCGGCGGCCTGCCGGACCTCCGCCTGGATCTGCACCTCGGCGTCGGCGATCACCCGCTCACGCTGGCTCTGGCCGTCGGCCAGAAGCTCGGCGCGCTGGCGCTCGCCCTCCTTGCGCCCCTGCTCGCGCAGGGAGTCCGCCTCCTTGCGGGCGTCCACGAGGCGGGCCTTGTAGTCCTCCAGCATCGAGGTCGCCTCGTCCCGGCTGCGCTCGGCCTCCTCGAGGCTCTGCGCGATGTGGGTGCGACGCTTCTCGATCGCCTCGCCCAGCGGGCCGAACACGTACCTCTTCATGATGAACAGCGTGATGCCGAACATCACGAGCGTCCAGATCATCAGCCCGGGGCTGATCGCGAGGAGCGGGTTGTCGCTCTCCTCGGTCTCGGCCGCGGCCTGGAGCGGAAGCTGTTGCGCGTACGCGAGCAATGAGACCATCAGACGTCCGATCTAGCCGATGAAGAAGGCGACGAAGCCCATCAGCAGCGCGTAGAACACGATGGCCTCGGTGAGGGCCAGGCCGAGGAACATCAGCGAGGTGAGCTCGCCGCGCAGCTCGGGCTGACGGCCGACGGCCTCGACCGTCTTGCCCATCAGGTAACCCACGCCGATACCCGGGCCGATCGCGCCGAACGCCGTGGCCAGGCCGAGCGCCAGGACCTTTGCTGCGTCCTCGATGTTGCCTTCCATCTGTCTTGCTCCTTTTGGTTGTTAGTGCGAGGACTCGACGGCGAAGCCGATGTAGATGCCGCTGAGCATCGCGAAGATGAACGCCTGGAGCCCGGCGACCAGAAGCCACTCGAAGACCCAGAAGAACACCCCGACCGGGATGGCCAGCAGTCCGGCGAAGTTGCCGAGGAGCACCATGAAGCCGGCGGCCATGATGATCAGCAGGTGGCCCGCCAGCAGGTTGGCGAAGAGCCGGACCGAGAGGCTGACCAGCCGCAGGATCTGGGAGAGGATCTCGATCACGAAGATCACGGGCTGGATGGCCCGCGGCGCCTCGGGGATCATGGTCTTGAAGTAGCCGCCCACGCCGTGGGCCTTGACGCCCTCGTAGTTGTAGACGGCGAAGGTCACGAAGGTCAGTGCGAGCGTGACGTTGATGTTCGCCGTCGCCGCGTAGAGCCCGAGATCCGGGATGCCGAACGGGAACGTGCCCGAGTGCGGCGCCACCGGCAGGGGGATGAAGCTGACCAGGTTGCTCACCAGGATGAAGAGGAAGAGCGTGGCCACGTACGGGAAGTACCGGGCGTAGACCTTGTCGGTGAGCGTGGGGCGCGCGATCTGGTTCTCGGCGAACTCGTAGGCCATCTCCACCACGTTCTGCGCCTTGGTGGGGCGCATCGTGAGGCCCCCCCGGATCACCAGCCCCATCGCGAGGCAGATGACCGAGGCCAGGACCAGATAGAAGACGGCCTTGTTGATCGACAGGTCGATCGGGCCCAGCTCGATCGGGATCCAGGGGTCGAGCGCGAACTCCTCGGAGGGGTCGAACTCGCTGCCGGCGCCGAGGGCGGCGCCGGGGATCAGGAGCAGGGACGCGAGCGCGGCGACGGCCGCGAGGCGGAGCCTCATGGCGGCCCTCACTGCCCGGTGCCCTTGAGGGGCGTGCGCGTGCGCGAGGCGTAGAGCGCCGTGCGGCCGAGCAGGTCGAAGGTGAAGCACGTGATGAACACACCTGCGGCGATCAGACCTGCCTCCTCCGAGTAGCGGAGAGCGATGACGAAGAGGACGAGGGCGGTCAGCCAGGCCCGGGCGATGAAGGACACGCCCGACATGCCGACCGCCGCCGTCGCCGAGAGCCCGAACGACCAGCGCGCGGTCGCGTTCGAGATGCCCCAGTTGATGCACCAGAGGATGAAGCCGATGAGCCAGCCGCTCCATTCGCCGCCCGCGAGCAGCACGACCGGGAGCGTGAGCACGCCCACGATCAACCCGATGCCGGAGAGGAGCGCCTTGCGAACCGGGGTGGGCTCGTAGACGGACTCGACGACGGTCGCAGCCTGAGCGGTCTCAGGCAGAGGGGGGTGCGGTGTGATTCAGGGTCCTCCGAGTGGATCCGGGCCACAGCCCACCGACGGCGCACGGCGTCGTCTGCGGAGCGGGGTCAATATACCGGCGCGAGCGCGACGGTGGGGCGGACGGGCGCCCGCGTGTGACGATCGTCCCGCCAGATCGGCCGCGCCACGAGGGATCCGGCCGAATCCGGCGAAATCACCGACTCGATGTCGTCCTGGCCGCCATCCCCCCCGACCCCGCCTTTCGGCCAGTTGCCGCCTGGGCCTCCGGCGAGCAGGATCGCGCCGATGAGCCGCGCCCTGCCCCTCCACTCCGGTCTCGGAGCGCTGGTCGTCGCGGGCCTGGCGGTCGCGGGATCCCCGGGTGACGCCGACGCGCGCATGACGGTGCTCGACGACGACGCCGCGACGATCTCACGGGCCATCGCCGCCCGCCCGGGCGGCGGCTCCGGGCTCCGGCTCGACGACGGCCTCTTCCAGCTTCCCAGCGCCCCGGGCGTCCTCCCCTCCTCCCGCCAGATCGGCCGCGTCGCCGGCACCGCGTCCACCACGTCGTCGTCGGCCCTCGTGGGCCGCGGCGCCACCGGCATGGCCGCGCTGCTGCGCGACCGCGTGCGCCGCTCCGGTGCCCGCCAGGTCCTCGTCGACGAGCTCGGGCCGGCGTTCGCCGGCAAGGAGGGCGAGGACCTGGCCGCCGCGCTCGGCACCCTCGCGCGCGAGCGCCCCTCCTATGCGCCCAGCGGGGTGTCCCGGAGGGTCCACTTCTACGTCTCGGACGCGGGCGCCCTGCTGAGCAGCCCGTCCTGGGCCGGAGCGCGGCTCGCGACGGTGCGCAGCGGCGGCCTCTGGATGAAGACCTTCTCCGGCGAGACCGAGTGGGACCCGGCGCAGTGGCTCGCCTGGCCCGCGGAGGCCTCTGCCCAGTTCAGCGCCGCCGGCGCCTCCCGCACCCGCGTGCACGTCGTCTTCGCGGGGGGCTTCCGCCAGACGGCGGCCTGGACCCTCGGCCGCACCGGGAGCGCCTGCGCGACGCTCGGCAACGGCCCGGGCGGGTACCGCCTCGGCGCGGACGTCGACGAGTTCGTCGCCGAGTTCCGGAGCACGCTCCCGATCAAGGCGGTCTCGAAGGACCCGGTCGTCGGCTGCACGGGGGCGCCGGCCCTCTCCGCCGCCGGCGCCCGGGGCCTCGCCAGCGCGGCCGGGAGCGAGCTGACCGGCCTGCCCATCCCCGAGGGCGGGCTGATGACGCCCCCGCTGCCCGCCGGGGAGCCGGCGCAGCTCACACTCCAGCTGGGCCCCGATCCCCTCGGGCTCGCGGTTGCGCTGGGGGTGTCCCCCGAGCAGTTCTGGACCGCCGCGCGCGCCCGGCTCGAGGTTCGCGCGCCCGGCAGCGCGACCGACGTCACGGTGGAGGGGGACGGCTCCGCCCGGATCGAGTTCACCCCCACCGCCCCCGGTCCGGTCACGATGCGCCTCGTGATCGACCAGGGGACGCTGTCGCGGGCCCTCGGCGCGGAGCCCGAGGTGGTCGCGCCTCTACGGGCGGCCGGCGTCGATCCGGCGCTCGTGCGCCGCGTGGTCGCCGACCCGTCGGGCTGGACGCTGCAGATCCCCCTGGTGCAACCGGGCGGAACGCCCGGGGACCCGGTGCTGGAGATCGTCCCCCTCCCCACCTGATCGCCCCGCGGCCCCGGCCGCGGGCCGCGTCAGCGCTCGATGAACTCGCCGCGGCGGGACCGCCCGAAGCGGCTCTGGCGCACGATGGTCACCACCGGCGTGCTGCGCCACTTCAGGATCTCGAGCACGTAGACCATGTAGACCGAGGCGACGATCGCCACGAGCCCCGCGCCGGCGAGGGTGAGCGTGCCCAGCAACCGCACGCCGCCGTCCGGGTCGCGGTAGGGCACGAAGCGGAGCGCGACCGCGACCAGGCCCATCAGCGCGCACCACGCGTAGAGCGCGAGCACCGTCTTGCGCTGCCCCCATCCGATCGTGAAGAACCGGTGGTGGAAGTGGCTGCGGTCGGCCGAGTAGACCGGCAGGCCGTGCTTGATGCGCTTCATGATCACGAACGAGGTGTCGAGGATCGGGATCGCGAGGACGAACAGCGGCGCCACGACCGCGATCGCCGCGGTGGTCTTCATGACCCCGTTGATGGCGACCCCCGCGATGACGAAGCCCAGCAGCATCGAGCCGCCGTCGCCCATGAAGACCTTGGCCGGATGGAAGTTGAACGCCAGGAAGGCGATGCAGGCGCCGGCGAGGGCGGCGGCCATGATCGCGGGGTCGGCCCGGCCGAGCGAGGCGGCGAGGACGGCGAAGGTCGTCGCACCGATCCCGGTGATGCCGGCGGCCAGGCCGTCCATGCCGTCGCTGAAGTTGATCATGTTCACGATCGCGACGAACCAGAGCACCGTCAGGGGGTACTGCGCCGGACCGAGCTCGGCGACGCCGAGGACGGGCAGCGTGATGTGGTCGATGGTCAGCCCCGCCGACACGGGGATGGCGGCGCAGGCCACCTGCCCCACCAGCTTGACCGCCGGGCTGAGTCCCCAGATGTCGTCGACCATGCCGAGGCAGCAGATGAGGATCGCACCGGTCACCACGGCCCGGGTCGCCGGGTCGTCGGGCAGGTAGTAGAGCACGGGCACGAGGAAGCCCAGCAGGATCGCGAGGCCGCCCAGGCGGGGCGTCGGGGCGCTGTGGATCCGGCGGTCCGACGGCTGGTCGACCGCGCCCACCAGGTGGGCGAGGCGGGCCGTCAGGGGCGTCGTCGCCAGCACGATCAGAGCCGCGACGATCGCGCAGAGGGTGGGGATGAGGGTCGTGGTCACGGCGTATGGGACCCGGCGGGGCCACTGGTCATTCTAGGTACGTGGGTCGGAGCCCTTCAACGCGCGCGGCCGCCGGTGCGTCAGGGCGGCGATCCGGACGATCGCGCGGCGGGGCAGCAGGCGGCTCCCGAGCAGGCTGGCACGGGCGACGACCCCCGTCGGCACGCGGCTCCTGCCCCGGGCGAGCGCGCGCCAGGTGGCCATCACGACCATCTCGACGTCGTCGAACGGGATGCCCGTGGAGGCCTGCCCGCCCCCGGACAGCGAGAACTCGGTGCGCGTCGGGCCCGGGCAGACCGCGATGGCGTGCACGCCCGTGCCGCGCAGTTCCTCGGCGAGCGCCTCGGTGAGGTGGAGCTCGAAGGCCTTGGTCGCCGCGTAGGTCGCCATGAACGGGATCGGCTGCCATGCGGCGGCCGAGCTCATCACCACGAGCGCGCCGCGCCCGCGCTCCACCATCCCGGGCAGCACGTGGGCCGCGAGGTCGACGACCGCGACGCAGTTGAGGCGCACCATCTCCGACTCGCGCGCGCGGTCGAGGGTCCAGAGCGGGCCGGACGAGCCGAAGCCGGCGTTCAGGACCACGACCTCGGGCACGTCCCCGCGATCGATCTCGGCCCGGCAGAGGGCGAGGCCCTCCTCCGTGGCGAGGTCGGCCACGACGATCCGCGTCTCGACCCCGTGGCGGTCGCGGGCCCACGACGCCAGCTCCTCGAGCCGGTCGGCGCGGCGGGCGACCGCGATCAGCGGGTGGCCCCGGGCGGCGAGGCTCTCGGCGTAGGCCCGGCCGAGCCCCGACGACGCGCCGGTCACGACGGCCGGTCCGCGTGGCGTCCGTGCCGGGCCGGTCACTCAGCCCGACTGGGAGTAGAGCCGGTCGCCGGCGTCGCCGAGGCCCGGGACGATGAAGTGCCGCTCGTTGAGGCCCTGGTCGATCACCGCGACGGTCACCCGCACCTCGGGGTCGGCGGCCGTCACGCGCGCGAGGCCCTCGGGCGCGGCGATCAGCCCCAGCAGGTGGAGGCGGGTGGCGCCGGCATCGCGCAGGAACGCGAGGGCCGCGGCGCTGGAGCCGCCGGTGGCGATCATGGGGTCGAGCACCACCACCTCGTCGTCGCCGAGATCCGAGGGCAGGCTCTCCAGGTAGGAGAGAGGGCGCGCCGTCTGCTCGTCGCGCGCCATCCCGAGGAAGCCGACGCGCGTGTCGTCGGGCAGCAGGTCGAGCGCGGGCTGCAGCATCGACAGGCCGGCGCGCAGGATCGGCACCAGCGTCACGCGGCGCGCGGGCAACTGCACATCGGCGGGGGCCAGCGGCGTCTGCACGACCGCTCCGCGCACCTCGAGGTCGCGCAGCGCTTCCGCCACCACCAGCGAGGCGAGGACGCTCGAGGAGCGCCGGAAGTCGGCCGAGGGTGTGGCGTGATCGCGCAACCGGGCGAGGTGGTGCCCGACGAGGGCGCCGGCGAGTGAGACGGGCGGGCGGGCGGGCACGCGACCACCCTATCGGTGGCGGACCAGTGCCGTTCTGGCCGCGAAAACCCGGCGGGGCAAGGACGCAGTGTCATCCGCATGGTGGTGCCCATGTGGATGACCGAGGACGCCGCATCCGCCGAGGTTTGCAGCGAGTCAGAACGGGGCGAGCGTTGCCTGTCACGGCACTAAGCTGAGGACATGACGACCGCGCCCGAGAAGCACTTCAGCCATCGCGGTGGGTGGTTGCGGGCCGCCGTGCTCGGGGCCAACGACGGCATCCTGTCCACCGCCGGCCTGGTGCTCGGCGTCGCCGCCGCCGGCGCCTCCACCTCCGCGATCGCCACGGCCGGGGTGGCCGGGCTCGTGGCCGGAGGGCTCTCGATGGCGGCGGGCGAGTACGTCTCGGTCAGCTCGCAGCGCGATGCCGAGCTCGCCGACCTGCGCCTGGAGATGCGCGAGCTGGAGTCGGATCCCGAGGGCGAGCTCGCGGAGCTGGCGGCGATCTACGCCGGGCGCGGGCTCAGCCCGGCCCTCGCGCTCCAGGTCGCGCAGGAGCTCACGGCGGGCGACGCCCTGGCCGTCCACGCGCGCGACGAGCTCGGCATCGACGAGAACGCCCTGGCCCGCCCGCTCCAGGCGGCGTGGTCGTCGGCGGTCGCCTTCTCGCTCGGCGCGGCGGTGCCGCTGCTGACGATCACGCTGACGCCCGAGGCGGCGCGCATCGGGCTGACGGTGGCCGTGACGCTGCTGGCCCTCGCCGCCCTCGGCGGCATCGGCGCCCGCCTGGGGGGAGCGCCGATGGAGCGCGCCGCGCTCCGGGTCGCCGCCTGGGGAGCCGTCGCCATGGCCCTCACGTCGGCCATCGGCGCCCTGGTGGGGGCCGCCGTCTGACCGGGCCGGGATCGGACGCGGCGCCCGGCTTCGTCGTGGAGGGCGACGCGTTCATCATCGACCAGCCCTACACCTGGTTCGTGAACCGCTACCGCGTCCACGAGCCCGCCGACGGGGGGTACACCCCGGGGGCGATGCTGGCCTTCTGCGAGCAGAAGCGCTTCGCGCTGCGGGAGGACCTGCGCATCCACCGCGACGAGGCGATGACCGGCGAGGTGATGCGCATCACGGCCCGCAGGGTGATCGACATCGGCGGCCGTTACGACGTCACCGACGACTCGGGGGCGCCGATCGGGATCATCGAGCGCCGCGCGCGCCGGTCGCTGCTGCGCACCACCTGGGCGCTGCTCGACGCCTCAGGGGACGAGCTCGCGGTGATGCGGGAGCGCAGCATCCCGGTCGCGATCTTCCGGCGGGTGCGCAACCTGCTCGAGTTCATCCCGCTCATCGGCCTCATGATCGCCCTGGTGCTCGATCTGATCCCGGTGTCGTACCACTTCGACCTGCTGCGCGACGGGGCGGTGATCGGCGGCCACACGCGCAGGATCGGCATCCGCGACCGCTACCGCCTGGAGATCACCGGCGATCCCGGGCACCGCATCGACCGGCGGCTGCTGATCGCGATGGGGATCGCGCTCGACGCGCTGCAGTCCCGCTGACCGCCTACCGGCCGATGATCCGCCCCGAGGTGTCCTTCTTCGCCCTCACCAGGGCCACCATGCCGAGGGCCTCGTGCGATGACGGCGTGCCCTCGAAGAGCGAGCAGTAGAGCTTCCACACGCCCGCGGTCAGCGTGGCGCGGATGCTGCCCTGCTCGCCCGGGGCGAGGAAGATCTGCTGCGTGGCGCCGGTGGCGTCGACGAGCGTCAGGTCGTGGTCGTCCATGCCGCGGTTGTACACGCGGATGCTGACCTCCCCCGCCGCGACGACCCGCTTGCTGGGCCGCACGACCCACTCGCCCTCGTCCACCGGGAGGGGGCGGGAGCTTGGTGCGGTGCAGGCGCGGGGCCGCGACGGCGCTGGCGGCCGCGAGGAGCGAGATGCAGATGAGCGCACCGGCGATGCGCACCGCCGGCCTCACCCGATCAGAGCCCCCCCGGCGAGCGGGAAGGGCCCGCCCGGGATGACGGCGCCCGGCTCGCCTCCGAGCCACTCGCCCACGATCGACGAGTAGACCGACCGGTAGTCGGTGGTGGTCCGCAGGTCGCCCCGGTCGAGCGTGGTGAGGCCGGGGAAGTCACCGCGCATCCCGCCGCGCACCGCCGAGCCCATCGCCATCATCAGCCCGCCGGCGCCATGGTCGGTGCCGCTCTCGTTGGATGCCAGCCGGCGGCCGAACTCCGAGAACACGATCGTCAGCACGCGCCCCTCGATGCCGCGGGCCGTGAGGTCGGCCTTGAAGGCCGCCAGCGCCCGGGAGAGCGTGTTCAGCTGCGGGTCCTGGCTCTGGATCTGGTTGCCGTGGGTGTCGAACGAGCCCCAGTCGATCGTCACGATCTTGGTGCCGAGGTTCGCCGACAGAAGCGTGGCGGCGAGCTGGAGGCGCTGGGAGAGGTTCGAGGCGGGGTAGCCGCCGGCCGCCGGGGCGCCGGCGAGGCCGCGCAGCGAACGCGAGACCTGCACGGTGCGCCCGTAGACCTCGCGCGCCTTGGCCAGCTCGACGTTGCCGGCGCCCGCGCCGACCAGCGAGAGCGGCGCCATCTGCTCGGTGGTGTTCACGAGGTTCGTGCCGACGCCATCGACCCGGAACTCCACGCCGTTGAGGCTCTGCACGGCGCTGACCGGCGCCTTGGCGCTGCGGATCTGCTTGGAGATGCTCGAGTCGAGCGAGACGGCCTGCAGGGGGTTGTCCGGTGAGCCGTACTTGTCGAGCCAGCGGCCGAGCCAGCCGGTGCTCATCTTCTGCAGAGCGCCCGCGAACCAGTAGTCGCGGCTGTCGAAGTGCGAGCGGTTCGCCGGCGTGTAGTTGGCCGCCGGCCAGACGGCCAGGTCCGACCCCGCGCCGCCCGATCCGTCGCCCCAGAGCGTGTCGAAGCCCCTGGTGTCGCCGTTGTTGCCGACGCCCGAGATGCCGACGTTGGCCCAGGCGTGGGCGTCGCCGGTCCCCGGCATGATCGTCGAGCCCACCTGCGTGGGGGTCGAGGGGCCCTGGATGCGGGCGAGGTCGGGGCGCGCCGCCGCGTAGGTGGCGTACTCGCCGACCGGCACGATCGTGCTGAGACCGTCGTTGCCGCCGTTGAGGAAGATCATGACGACCTGGTTGGCCGGATCGGCGCCCTCGGCGACGGCCGCCTCGAAGGCGCGCGTCCAGTCGATCTGGGTGGCGGCGTAGACCGAGGCCATCCCGATCGCGCCCGTGCGCAGGAAGGAGCGCCGGTCCATGCCCCGGGCGCGCGGCACGCCGTCGGGGAAGCCCTGCAGGGCCTCCGGCGAGATCGGCATCACATCGACCGGGTCGAGGTCGTGCGCCAGGCTGTCCGAGCGCGCGCAGTCGGCGCATCGGATCGCCTCGGCGGCGCCCGGGTCCATCGTGGGCAGATCCGGAGAGTCGCTCATCACATCACCTGGGCGTCGGGGCCACCGAGCATGAACGCGCGCAGCACGCGCTGGCGCGCGATGCGGTCGTTGGCGGAGACCGCCTTGGCGTTGGCCGAGTAGTAACGGAGGGAGCTGACGGTGCCCTTGGCGAGCCAGGGGCGGCCGACCGCGGCGTGCGCCCGCTGGAAGGCCTGCAGCGGGGTCTCGCCCGGCACGTCCTCGGGCGCCTTGGTCGGCAGGGTCGCGTACTGCTTGGCGAGCAGCCGGTTCGCCAGTGAGAAGCGGGCGAGCGCGGTGTTGGTGTTGAGCCAGGCCGTGCCGCCCTCCCAGCCGGCGACCGTCGGCGGGAAGTAGGGCACCTGGCCCATCGCGCCGAGCACCTGGTAGAGCGTGTCGTCGGTGATCCCCATGCCCAGCGCGCGCATCGCGCCCACCGCCTGGACGATCGGCGGCTTGATCATGTTCGGCTCCTTGATCGAGTCGAGCATGGCCGGGTGGGTGAGGATGCGGCGCACGAGCGGCTTCAGGCGGAACCCGCTGCGGGTGTAGACGCGCGTCAGGTCGCGCAGCGTGGCCGGGCTGGGGGCCGTCGGGATGAACTCGTGCCAGAGCTTGGTGGCCAGGAACGGCGCGTGACTCGGGTGCGACATGACGACGTCCACCACCTCGCGGTGGCTGAAGGCGCCGGTCTTGCCGAGCACCGTCTTCTGCCCGTCGTCCCAGCGCGAGCGGTTGAAGTAACCCAGCGCGGCGTCCGGGTCCTCGTCGTCGATCTGCCAGCCCGAGCTGGCCCTCGCGGCCTCGCGGACGTCGGTCTCGGTGTAGTTGGGCTGCCCGGCGGCGTCGGTGACGCCGAGGCAGAACAGCTCCATCAGCTCACGGCCGTAGTTCTCGTTGACCGCGCGCTTGGTGCTGTTCTCGCCGGTCAGGAAGCGCAGCATCGCCGGCCCCTCCCCCACCTCGTAGACGAGCTGGCGGAAGTTGGCCGTCGGGTTGACGGCGTAGTCGGAGTACCGGCGCATCAGGTCGTTCTGGCTCGTCATGAGCTGCGGCGGCGAGACCTCCTGGCGAGAGGTGGCGAAGTGCCGGTGCCAGAAGAACGTGAGGCGCTCGACGAGCGGGTTGCCGGTGCGCAACATCCGGTCGCACCACGCCAGCACCATGTCGGTGTCCGACTCGAAGGGCTTCAGGGGGGTGCCGTCGTTGCGGACCGGCTCGGGGCCTGACGGCGGGCCCTGGGGGGCCGCCATCAGGCGGTCGACCGCCTTGTGGAGCGGCAGGCCCTTCAGGGCGGCGCGGCTGGCCTCGGACGGGCCGAAGCCGGCGCGCCAGGTGAGGCGGTCGACCATCGCCTCGGTGAGGGCGGCCTGGGCTCCGCCGGCGGCGGGCCGTGTGAGGCGCCGCCGGCGCGGGGGGGCGGCGAGGCGCGGGCTCACGCGGCCTTCACCCGGCGCAGGAACTTGGAGAATGCGAGACGCGACGACTTCGATGAGCTCATCCGGAAGTCTCCGTTACGGTCGCGCACGTCGAACCAGACGACGCCCGCGAGATTGGGGATCGTGGTGCGCAGGCCGCCGAGCTGGGTGATCCACTGCTCGCGCTTGCCGCCGACCGACGTGGAGCCGGTCTCGGCGATCCAGAAGGGCTTGGGCGAGAGCGCGGAGATCTCCCTGTAGGCGTCCTCGAACAGGTTGGCGGGCTCGGTCCAGGCGAGGCCCCCGGTGGCGCCGAAGTTGTAGGCGCTCGTGCCCACCAGATCGACCTGGGAGGCGCCGGGGAAGTAGGCCGGGATCGCGTTGGCATCGGTGGCCGGGACGCTGCGGGCGTAGGGTGCCCACAGGATCCGGATCCTCTTGCCGCCGGAGGCGCGGACGACCTTCCGCACGCGCTTCCACGCCTCCACGTATGCGGCCGGCGTGTTGCCGTTGACCGTGCCCGACCACGCGTACCAGGGCGTGTTGGGCTCGGGCATCGGCCGCAGGATCGGGGTGGGCTTCAGGTTGCGCAGCTGGCCGGTGAGGCGGATCAGGCCCTTGTCCTGGCGCCCGCGGCGGATCGAGGCGAGGTTGTAGCGCTTCTGCTTGGCGCCGTCGCGGCCGGAGTCGGGCATCCAGGTGACCAGGAGCCGGGCGTTGTTGCGCCGGGCCAGTGCCACGACCTGGGGCGAGACCAGCTGACCGCCGGTCACGTAGGTCGAGATGACGCGCATCGCGCGCTTGCCGACCCGGGCGCGGACGACGGAGGTGCCGGCGACCGGGTTGTCCTGGTAGACGCCGACCTCCACCGCCGCGGCGGCGGGGGCGGGGCTGGCGGCCGAGGGGCCGAGGATGAGGGCGAGGCCGATCAGCGAGCAGATCGCCGGGGCGATCGCTCGGGGCCTGACAGCCAGCCGGGCACGCTGGGGAGGGTTCATGTGGCGAACGTATCGGCAGCCCTGCGCCGATACTGCACACCCTTCGGGAACCTGAACGGTTCCGTCACAGGTTGCTCACAGACCCCCGCCGCGCCGTCAGGTGAAGATGATCTGCCCTCCTGCGGCCATCGCGTAGAAGTCTCCGACCGTGATGATGTCGGCGATCTGGGGCACGAAGTCGTCGCGCTCGAGGCCGAACATGTCCACCGAGGCGCGGCACGCGTACATGCCCGCGCCCGTGTCGCCGATCATCTCGATGAACTCGGGGATCGGCGGGATGTCGAGCTCCTCCATCTTCTTGCTCATGAAGTGCGTCGCGAGCGCGGACATCCCCGGCAGCCCCCCGAGGAGGGTCGGGATGTGCAGGCCGGGGTTGCCCACCGTGGCCACCTTCACGTGGTCCATGCGCTTGCGGTGCACCGCATCCATCCCGAAGAAGGTGAAGAAGAGGTTCACCTCGATGCCCTCGGCGCGGGCGCCGTTGGCGAGGATCAGGGCCGGGTAGATCCCCTCGAGCGAGCCCTTGGAGACGATGATCGAGACCTTGGCGATCGGAACCGCTGCGGCGGGTGCCGTGCCGGGGTTCGCGTCCGTCTGCGTCGTCATGTCAGATGCACCCCTTCGGCTTCGGGATGCCGGCGATGTGCGCCGCCGTCTTGGCCGGGCCCTTCGGGAAGAGCTGGTAGAGCTCCTTGACGCTGACCCCCGACGACTTGCCGAGGGCGCGCACGGTGGGCCCGGTGCCCTTCGCGAAGAACTCCTGGCGCATGAACTCGATGACCTGCCAGTGGCGCTCGGTGAGCTCGGCGATGCCGTCGGCGCGCGCGAGCTCGACGGCGACGTCGCGCGTCCACTGCTCGGGGCGCTCGAGGAAGCCCTCGTCGTTCACGTCGACGGTCACGCCGGCGTAGGTGGCGGTGCTCATGCGGTCGGGTCCTCCTTGTGGGTGGACGTCTGCGGTCGGCCGTCGGGGCGGTGCTTGCCGGCCATCGGCATCTGGGCGCCGATGCCCGGGATGTCGCGTCCCGGCAGGAGCGTGTGCCAGTAGAACCACTGGAACATCAGCTTGCCGAGGTGGTTGAGCCTGCTCTCCTTGAGGAGCGGCATGCCGACCGGCCCGGGGAACCGGCCGGGCAGGGGCTCGGTGTCGTAGTTGAAGTCGATCAGCAGGGCCTTGGAGAAGCCGGTCTCGATGAAGCAGTTCGCGTGCCCGTCGTACGAGGCGTCCAGCGGGCTCCCCTCGAGGAAGCGGAGGACGTTGCCGGTCAGCACCTCGCCCTCGAAGTGCGTCACCGATCCGGCCTTCGAGACGGGCAGGTCGGAGGCGTCGCCGATCGCGAAGACGTTGGGGGCGGCCTTCGACTGGAGCGTCGCCGGATCGGCCGGGACGAAACCGAGGGCGTCCCCGAGACCGGGCGAGCGCAGCACGTAGCCGGCGCCGCCGTGCGCCGGGATCACGGCCGCCAGGTCGAAGGGCTGCTCGCGTCCGTCGAAGCCGGTGATCGTGCCGCCGCGCCCGCCGGCGCCGTAGGACACCTCGCCGGTGTTGAACTCGGTCACCAGCCGGACGCCCTTCTCCTCGAGCAGGCCTCCCAGGGCCGCGGAGGCGACCGGCTTGGTGAAGGCGCCGTCGAGCGGGGTGACCAGGGTGAGCTCGACCGCATCGCGCACCCCGCGCTCGCGCAGGAACCAGTCGGCCAGGAAGCAGAACTCGAGCGGCGCGACGGGGCACTTGATCGGCATGTCCACGATGTTCACCACCAGGCGGCCGCCGTCCAGGAGGGGTAGTGCCTCCGCCAGGGCGCTCGCGCCGGGGAGGTCGTAGAAGGTGAAGGCGCTGACGCCCCAGCCCGGGCCGGTGAGCCCCTCGGTCTCCTCGGGGGCCAGCTCGGCGCCGGTGGCGACGATCAGGACGTCGTAGGGCACCTCGCGGCCGTCGGCCAGCACCACCGCGTCGCGCGCGGTCTCGACGCGCTCGACGGCGCTCTCGATCCAGTCGATGCCGTCGTGCAGCTGCCGGCTCCGAGGGCGCACGATGTCGTCGGCATGGGCCAGGCCGAACGGGACGAACAGCAGGCCGGGCTGGTAGACGTGCCGGTCGTCACGGTCGATGACCGTGATCGAGGCCCGGTCCGCGGGCAGGCTCCGCCGCAACCGGTTGGCCATGAGGGTGCCGCCGGTGCCCGCGCCGAGGATGACGATCCGGGATGACATCGCCCCGAGTCTGGAG
>LNEQ01000058.1 GCA_001464995.1 Actinobacteria bacterium Ga0077541 | reverse complement strand
CCTGCGGGTCGTCCAGTCCGGCCTCGTGCGCGCCTACGTGTTCGCGATGGTCGCCGGCGTCGTCGCCCTCGGCGTCATCTTCAGCCTGGTGATGCGCTAGTGCCCCGCTTCGGAGGTCTGTCGATGATCCGCCCGCGAAACTCCCGCGGGGCAAGGACGCAGGAAGACCCCATGGTGGTTTCCATGGGGTCTTCCGAGGACGCAGCATCCGCGATGAGTTGCAGCGTGGCGGATCGCGGCATGGCCTGCGAAGGGGGGCGCTAGTGCCCTGGATCTCGGCGCTCGTCCTCCTCCCCCTCCTCGGAGCCCTGTCGATGCTGGCCGTGCCCGCCGGGCCGGGCGGCGCCGTCCAGGCCCGGATC
>LNEQ01000057.1 GCA_001464995.1 Actinobacteria bacterium Ga0077541 | reverse complement strand
CTGTCGTGGGACGTCGGCGTGGACGGCATCTCGCTCTGGCTGCTCGCCCTGACGGCGGCCATGTTCGCCCTGGCGATCATGGCCGCGTGCTGGCGGCTGCCCGAGCGCCCGCGCGCCTTCCTGGCGATGCTGCTGCTCGCCGAGGCCGGCCTGATGGGCCTCTTCGCCTCCGGCGACCTGGTGCTGTTCTACGTCTTCTGGGAGGCCATGCTCATCCCGTTCTACTTCCTGATCGGGATGTGGGGCGGCGAGGGCCGGTCGCGCGCGACCACGCGGTTCGTCATCTACACGATGGTCGGAAGCCTGCTGATGCTGGTGTCGATCGTCGCCACGGCCTTCGTGGCCCAGGACATCACGGGCAACCTCACCTTCTCGATCCGCGAGCTCTCGGGGGTCGCGTTCAGCGACACGCAGAGCACCTGGATCTTCGCCGGCTTCGCCCTGGCGTTCGCCATCAAGCTCCCCCTGTGGCCCTTCCACGGCTGGCTGCCCGACGCGTACCGCCTCGCGCCGATCCTCGTCACCGGCCTGCTCGCCGCGGTGATGAGCAAGGCCGGCGTCTACGGCTTCCTGCGCATCGGCGTGCCGGTCTTCCCCGAGGGCGCCGACCGCTTCGCCATCCCGATCGGCATCCTGGCCGTGATCGGCATCGCCTACGGCTCCCTGCTGGCCTGGCGCGCGCCCACGATGCGCCTGCTCGTCGCCTACTCGAGCCTCGCGCACCTGGGCTTCATCATCCTGGGGATCGTCGCCTTCGACGTGCAGGCCACCCAGGGCGCGGTGCTGCAGATGGTCAACCACGGCGTCGTGGTGGCGGCCGCCTTCGCGATCGTCGCGGTGATCAACCGCACGGCGCCCGACGACCGCATCGACGGCATCGGCGGCCTGGCCGAAGGGGCGCCGCGCCTGGCCGGCGTGTTCCTGATCGTGTCGATGGCCTCCCTCGCGATCCCGGGCTCGAACTCCTTCGCCGGCGAGTTCCTCATCCTGACCGGCGTCTTCCGCCAGCACGCGTGGCTCGCCGTCCTCGCCTGCATCGGCATCGTCTACGCCGCCGTCTACATGCTGCGCCTCTACCAGTCGGCCATGAACGGGCCCCGGCGGGGCGGCATGGCCTCCAAGGCCGAGCTGCGCGCCCGCGACCTGGCGGTGCTGCTGCCCCTCGTCGCCGCGATGCTCGTCATCGCCCTCTGGCCGAAGGCCATCGTCGGCGCCACCACGGCGAGCATCGAGCGCGCGGTCGCGCCGGCCCAGATCGCCGCCGACCGCCCGGAGGACCAGATCCGGGCGACGATCGAGGCCGATCCGCCGCCCGAGGCCCTCCCGCTGCCCGGCGACCCCGTTCCCGAGACCACCACCACGCCGGCCGAGCCCACCCCATGAGCAGCCTCAACGTCGTCGCATCCACACCCCTGCTGATCACCGCGGGAGCCGCGACCGCCGCGTTCACCGCCGGCCTGCTGCCGGGCCGCACCGTCCGGCGCCACGGACCCGCCCTGGTGGGCATCGCCGGAATCGTCGCCGCGATGGTGATGTCGGTCGTGCTGTGGGACGACCGCCTCGAGGCGTTCGGCGGAGGCCTGCGCGCCGACCGCTTCAGCGCGCTCATGAACCTGATCTTCCTCTCGGCGGCCCTGCTGACCATCCTGCTGGCGTGGCGCGAGCCGGCCGCTGTGGACCGGCGGGGCGAGTACGTCGGGCTGATCCTGGTGTCGGCCACGGGCATGATGCTCGTGGCCGGTGCGGGCGACCTGATCACGATCTTCCTCGGCATCGAGGTGCTGTCGGTCAGCCTGTACGTGCTCTGCGCCCTGGAGGTCTGGCGCGAGAAGTCGCTCGAGGGCGGCCTCAAGTACCTCATCACCGGCGCCGTGGGCGCGGCGGTGCTGCTCTACGGGTTGACCCTCCTCTTCGGGGCCACCGGATCGACCCAGCTGTCGGAGATCGGGGCGCAGCTGCGCGGCACCTCGTTCACCGACGAGCCGCTCGTGATCGCCGCGATGGTGCTGATCGCCGCGGGCCTCGCGTTCAAGGCCTCGGCCGCCCCGTTCCACATGTGGACGCCCGACGTCTACGAGGGCGCACCCACGACGGTGACCGCCTTCATGGCCACGGCCACCAAGGCCGCGGCCTTCGCCGCCTTCCTGCGGATCTTCTCGGGCGTGATGCCGGACCTGCAGGCCGACTGGTCGATCGCGATCGGCGCGCTCGCCGTCGCGAGCATCGCGGTCGGCAACATCGCCGCCCTCGTGCAGACCAACATGAAGCGCATGCTGGCCTACTCGAGCGTCGCCCAGGCGGGCTACCTGCTGATCGGCGTCGCGGTGGGCAGCATCCAGGGCGCCGAGGCCACCCTGTACTACCTGCTCGCCTACGGCGCGATGACCATGGCCGCCTTCGCGATCGTGATCATCCGCGAGCGCGAGGTGGAGGACGGCGACATGCTCGGGGCGCTCGAGGGCTACGGCCGCGCGCGCCCGGTGCTCGGCGCCGTGATGACGGTGGCGATGCTCTCGCTGGCCGGCTTCCCGCCGCTGTCGGGCTTCATCGGCAAGTTCCTGCTGTTCGGATCCGCCCTCGAGGCCGACATGGCCTGGTTGGCCGTGGCGGGTGCCGTCGGCAGCATGATCAGCCTGGGCTACTACCTGCGGGTGGTCACGGTGATGTGGGCACCCGGCCCGGAGGGCGGTCCGCGCAAGGTGCTGGCGGTGCCCGGTCCGGTGGGCCTCGCGACGGTCGGCGCCGGCCTCGGCGTGATCGTCATCTCCCTCATGGCCTCACCCCTGCTCGACGCCTGCCGCGGCGCCGCGCAGAGCCTGCTCGCCCCCTAGACCCGCTCGGTCGCCGGCGCCGCGGGACGCGGCGCACGCCTGCCCACGAGGGGCGCGGGACGGCGCGGGAGCAGGTGCGGACGGGCACGGGACGCGCGGGTCGCGAATGCGGACATCCGCTCCACGACGATCCACGCCGCGATGCCCGCCCCGATCGTGAGGGGCAGCACCACCCCGATCGGTAGCACGTCGGCGAGCGCCGGCCACACCTGCCAGTGGGTCAGGTAGATGTAGAGCGACGCCGCCGCGACCAGGCCGATGGGCTTGCTGAGGCGCCCGGGCACGACGACCACCGGCACCCAGATGAGCAGCAGCAAGCCGCCCATGACGACCGCCTCCCTCACGGGCTCCCCGAAGAAGCCCGGCACGCAGGCGAGGACGAGCGCGCTCACCGCGAGGCGCCTGCCCGGGGTCGCCGCGCGCTGGATCGCCCAGCCGAGGAGGAAGACCCACGCGACCGTGTG
>LNEQ01000056.1 GCA_001464995.1 Actinobacteria bacterium Ga0077541 | reverse complement strand
TGGGAGGGGCCCTTCCAGCACGAGCAGGTGGTCGTCGCGGCGCCCGACGCCGAGACGGCCCGGCGCCTGGCGGAGGATGCGTTCGCGGGCGTCGTCCAACCCGTCTGCCGGGCCAAGATGCGGGTCGCCGACCTGGGTCCGGTGGTGGCGGGGGTGATCGCCGGCCCCCTCCGGGCGGGCGAGTCGCTGGCTGACGGCGGGAGCCCGGTCGACCTCCGCTGCGGGTAGGGCGCTCCGCCTGACGCGCGGGGCCTGCCGCCCTGTCAGGGCCCTTCCCCGCTCCGTGCGGGGGACTTCTTCGGGACGGGGCTGTCGGCGGGGGCCGGGGTGCCGGAGAATCGCGGCGCTCGGCTGACGCGTGACGGAGGCGGCGTGGATCCACGGTGGCGGGGTTCGGGGTGGGCGCGGCTGCGCCGCGGTGGCGACACCGGGGCCGCGGGGCGGGGAGCCGACGCCGGCGGGCGACGCGACCGGGCCGCGCTGAGCCGGGCGATCCGCGGGATCTCGTCGGCGCCCGACCTGGCCGGCGCAGCCGCGATCGTGGCCGCGCAGGCGGCGTGGCTGCTGCACGCGGACGACGCGCTGGTGGTGCGCGGCGACGGTCCGGGCGCGCGGGTGGTGGCGGCGGCCGGCCCCGCCGCGCCGGCGCCCGAGCAGGCGGTCACGGTCTCGGGAGCACTCGCGCATGCGCTCCGGACGGGGCGGGCGGGGGCGTCCGGGGAGGCCGGCGTCACCGAGGCCGCGTGCCCCATCGACCATGGTGGACGCCCCTGGGGCGCAATCGCCGTCTCCGGGCCCTCGGGACGGATCCCGCGGCGGGCGCAGGAGCGCCTGGCGCCGTTCGCCGACCTCGTCTCGCTCGCCGCGGCGACCCACGAGGACCGCTCGCGCCTGGCGTCGCTGGCGGGCACCGATCCACTCACGGGGCTCGGGAACCGGCGCACCTTCGACGCGTTGCTGGCGGCGGAGGTCGAGCGCGCCGGCCGCCACGACGACCTGCTCAGCCTCGTGCTGCTGGACATCGACCACTTCAAGGGCGTCAACGACCGCTTCGGGCACCAGCAGGGCGACCGGGTGCTGATGGA
>LNEQ01000055.1 GCA_001464995.1 Actinobacteria bacterium Ga0077541 | reverse complement strand
GGCAGGGCCATCAGGCATCAGGACTCGAGCCGCTCGCGCCGCCAGTCTACGAATGCATCCCAGAGGATCAGGACCGTCGTGAGCAGGAGCACGGAGACGGAGAGCAAGCCCGCGACGCTCCAAAGGGCCCCGTCTGGTCTGAACTGGCCCAGCACGAGGGTGGCGAGCATGGAAGGGCCCCACGCACCTCGCTGGACGCGCTCTCGAACCGACTCCGGGGACTCTCGATCATCCGTCACGGAGGTTGAAGCCTAGAGCCCAGAGCCCACGTTGCGGCCGTTTCGCCCGCCTTGAGCGGATGTTCTTGAGACGCTGTATCCCGACGCAGAATCAAGGCCAGCGCCGAAGTGAGACCACCCCGGAGCGGTCCGGCTCAGACGGCGGTCAGCAGCGCCGGCGAGGCGGCGCGCTTGGCGGCATAGAGCTCGTGGTCGGCCCGGCGCAGCGCCTCATCGAGGGAGACGGCGCCGATGATGTCCAGGACGCCGGACGAGGCGCGCAGGGCGTGGACCGCCCCGCCGAGGTCGCACGCGCGGGCGAGCCGGCCCGTGATCGCCTCTCGCCCGGCGGCGTCGGCGGCGACGACGACGGCGAACTCGTCGCCGCCGAGCCTCCCGACCACGCCGTGCGGCCGGACGGCCTCGCTGAGGTTCTCGGCGAGCAGGCAGAGCGCCCTGTCGCCGGTGGCGTGCCCGTGGCGGTCGTTGACCTGCTTGAAGTCGTCGACATCGACCATCACGACGAGCGCTGCGCCCTCTCCGCGGTGGGCGAGCAGGGCGCCGGCGTCCTCGGCGAAGGCGCGGCGGTTGAGGACGCCCGTCAGGGCATCGATGCGGGCCAGATGATGGAGCTCCTCGGAAGCGCTGCCAAGGGCGATCGGGAGCCGCCCGAGGAAGACGGCGACCGCCGGGGCGACGAGAGAGGGCACGGCCACCGCGATCGCGAGGGCGACGATGAGGTCGACGAGGGTCATGTCCGCGAAGGAGACGGCCACAACGGTGATGGTGAGCGACAGGGCGATCGAGATCCCGGTCACGAGGAGCACGAAGGGAACCAGGCCGCGATCCCTCGTGACCCGCAGCAGGCGCCGCTCGACGCACGAGAGGGAGGCGATCGGGTCCACCCCGCCCCATCGGCGTGCGGGCGCGAATCCTTGACGGCGCCCGGAGCCCGGCGGGCGTCGCCGGGACGCGGCCGCGCGCGCTCCACTAGATTCAGGGCGTGTTCCGCGACGACGTCGACCGCCTCTTCGCCGACCTCTTCCCCGGGGGACGCCACGGCGCCTCGAACGAGGCCCGCGCGCCGGTGGACGTCTACCTCACCGACGGGCCCCCTCCGGCGCTGACGGTCGAGATCGACATCGCCGGGGTCGACCCCGCGCAGGTGGACGTCGCGCTGGTGGAGGACGTGCTGGTGGTACGCGGCGAGCGCCGCCGCGCCGGTGCCGGCCGGCGCGTCTACCAGCACGCGGAGATCGCCTGGGGGCCGTTCGAGCGGCGGCTGCGCCTGGGCGTCGCCGTCGATGCGGGCGCGGCGACCGCGTCGTACGAGAGCGGCATCCTGCGAATCCTTCTGCCGCTCGCCCCCTCGCCCCCGCTGCGCCGCGTGGACATCACCGTCCGCGAGGGCTCCTGATGGCCGTGGGGGACATCGAGGTCGAGATCACCGGCATCGAGGGCCCGCCCGAGGCCGAGCCCGAGATCCCGGCCGAGCTGCCGGTGCTGCCCCTGAAGGAGACCGTGGTCTTCCCGGAGGCCGTGGCGCCGCTCGCCGTGGGCGAGCCGCGATCGGTACGGCTGATCGACGAGGTGCTCAACCACCCGTCCCGGATGCTGGTGCTGGTGGCGGCCCGCGACCCCGATGTGGCCGAGCCCGCCCCCGACCAGATCTACGACGTCGGCACCGTGGCGCTCGTGCAGCGCATGGTGCGCGTGCCCGACGGAACCGTCCGGATCCTCGCCCAGGGCGTCCGCCGCGTGCGCGTCGGGCCCTACCGGCAGACCGAGCCCTTCCTGGTGGCGGCGGTCACCGAGGTGGTGGACCACGCCGAGCGCACCACCGAGGTCGAGGCGCTGGCGCGCAACCTCGGGAGCGTGTTCGGGCGAATGATCGAGCTGCTGCCCCACCTGCCCGACGAGCTCCAGGTGGCGGTCGCCAACATCGAGGACCCGACCACCCTGTCGTGGGTGGTCGCATCATCGGTGCGCCTGACGCTGCCCGAGCGCCAGGAGCTGCTCGAGGAGACCGGCCTGGCCGCGCGGCTGCGGCGCCTGACGGTGCTCTGCACCCGCGAGCTCGAGCTGCTGGAGCTCGGGGCCAAGATCCAGAGCGATGTCCAGACCGACATGGAGAAGGGCCAGCGGGAGTTCTTCCTGCGCCAGCAGCTGAAGGCGATCCGCGAGGAGCTCGGCGAGGGCGGCGAGGGCGCGCAGGAGATCGAGGACCTGCGCGCCCGGCTGCTCGAGGTCGACCCGCCCGAGGAGGTCCGCACCGCCGCCGAGCGCGAGCTGGCCCGGCTGGAGCGCCTGCCCTCCGAGTCGGCCGAGCACGGGGTGGTGCGCAACTACGTCGACTGGATCCTGGCGCTGCCGTGGAACGTCACCACCGAGGACGACCTCGACCTCACCCGGGCGCGGGCGATCCTCGACGAGGACCACTACGACATCGAGAAGGTGAAGGACCGCATCATCGAGCAGCTGGCGGTCGCCAGCCTGAAGCCGGACGCCCCCGGCCCGATCCTCTGCTTCGTCGGCCCCCCGGGCGTCGGTAAGACGTCGCTCGGGCAGTCGATCGCCCGCGCGCTGGGGCGGCGGTTCGCCCGCATCTCCGTGGGCGGCGTGCGCGACGAGAGCGAGATCCGCGGGCACCGGCGCACCTACGTCGGGGCGATGCCGGGCACGATCGTGCGCGCCATCCGCGACTCCGGGGCGATGAACCCGGTGCTGATGGTCGACGAGATCGACAAGATGGGCTCCGACGTGCGGGGCGACCCGTCGTCGGCGATGCTCGAGGTGCTCGACCCGGCCCAGAACGGCACCTTCCGCGACCACTACCTCGACCTGCCGCTCGACCTCTCGCGCGTGCTGTTCCTCTGCACGGCGAACGTCCTCGAGACGATCCCCGGCCCCCTGCTCGACCGCATGGAGGTGATCCGCCTCTCGGGGTACACCGAGGAGGAGAAGCTGCACATCGCCAAGCGCTACCTGCTGCCGCGGCAGATCGCGGCGGCGGGGCTGCCGAAGAGCCTGCTCCGGGTGAGCGACGCCGGCCTGCGGACCGTGATCGGCGAGTACACCCGCGAGGCCGGCGTGCGGCAGCTCGAACGGCGCCTCGGCGCGATCAGCCGGCGGGTCGCCCGCCGGGTGGCCGAGGGCGACCGGTCGCGCCTCACCGCAGGGCGCGGCGTCGTGCGCGAGATCCTCGGCCCCGAGCGGATCATCAGCGAGGTCAAGCGGCGCACGAGCGCGCCCGGCGTCGCGACGGGCCTGGCGGTGACCGGGGCGGGCGGTGAGATCCTCTTCGTCGAGGCGATGGTGATGCCGGGCAGCGGACGGCTGACCGTGACGGGCCAGCTCGGCGACGTGATGAAGGAGTCGGCGCAGGCGGCCGTCTCGTACGTCCGCGCACGGGCCGGGGATCTTACTTCGCCTCGCACGACATCCACCTGCACGTCCCCGCCGGCGCGGTGCCCAAGGACGGCCCCTCTGCCGGGGTGACGATGGTGACCGCGCTGGTCTCGGCGCTCTCGGGACGGCACGTCAGCGAGAACGTGGCCATGACGGGTGAGATCACCCTGACCGGTCAGGTGCTGCCGATCGGCGGGGTCAAGGAGAAGGTGCTCGCCGCGCACCGGGCGGGCATCCGCGGGGTGATCCTCCCCAAGCTCAACGAGAGCGGCCTGGCCGACCTACCCCCGGGGCTGGCGGACGAGATGACGATCACCCTCGCCGACCGGATCGAGCAGGTGCTCGCGGTGGCCCTGGAGCCGCCCGCCCGGTAGGCACTATTCGGCGTTCGGCGACGGCCCCTAGTCGGGTTCTCGCGCCAGAACGCCGCTACGGCCGCGATCGGTGGCGTGGGCCGCCACAAGCGTCCGTCGCTGCGCGCTCGCGGTGGCCTTTGAGCGTTTCGCTGCCGCCCGAAACCGCGGCGCTCGTCGCTCTGTCTGCGAGCCAGTTCCTCAGGCTCCGTCGGACGAGGATCAGGGAGGCAAGAGA
>LNEQ01000054.1 GCA_001464995.1 Actinobacteria bacterium Ga0077541 | reverse complement strand
ATCACGACGTAGGTGCCGGCCGGGCGCATCCGCCGTGCCACCGCCGCGGGCAGCGCCACGTCGGTCACCCCGGGGCGCACGCGCCGGGTGAACACCGCGACGCGACGGGCCGGGGAGGCGCGGCGCACGGTGAAGGTGACCCGGGCGGGCCGCGCGGCCTGCACCCGCAGCATCGGGGGCCGGCCGGACGCCGTGCGGGCAGGGAGCGTCAGCCGCAGCGGGCGCACCGACACCGCACGTCGCGCCGCCGTCCCGGTCACCGTGAAGCTCCGCACCGCGCTCACCGACTCGTTGCCCGCCGCGTCCACCGCGACGACCTGCCATGTGTGGCGACCGACGTTCGGGCCGGTCCGCAGGGCGCGCACTCCGGGGCCGGTGGATCCCGCGACGGCGCCGTCCACCAGCACGCGGTAGGAGGCGACGCCGCTGCCGGCGTCGGTCGCCGCCGACCAGGAGAGGGTCACCTCCCGCCCCGCGACCGGCGCCGCGTCGGCGGGAGCCGCCGGCACGGGCTGCGACGGCGCCGTGCGGTCGACCAGCAGGGTCCGTGCCCCCGTCGCGCGCAGGTTGCCGACCGCGTCCACGGCCACGACGCTCCAGGTGCGCGAGCCCTCGGCCAGGGGCGAACCGGCGGTGGCCTCGGAGACTCCGGGGCCCACCTGGGCGACCTGGACGCCGTCGACCATCAGGCGGTACGCGGACACGCCGCTCTGGGCGTCGGTCGCGGGCGCCCACCGGAAGACCGGAAAGGCGGCCGATGTCGCAAGACCCTCGGCGGGCGACACGACGCCGAAGGGATCGGGCGGGGTCGTGTCGGCCCCGACTCCGGCCCCGGCGGCCGCGATGGCCCCGGCCAGGTCCGCCCGCCGGCCGGAGGAGGTCGCCCCGGCCAGGGCGGGCGCGACGTCGCCGCCGGTGGAGATCGCCGCCTTGATCTGCCAGGGCGCGAGGCCGGGAGCGAGGCCGGCGACCACCGCCGCGATGCCGGCCACGTGCGGCGCCGCCATCGAGGTGCCCGACTTGTAGCCGTACCCGCCGGGCACCGTGCTGAGGATGTCGCTGCCGGGCGCCCCGACGTCGACCTGCGTCGCGCCCCGGTTGGAGAACGAGGACAGGCCGTCGGACTGGGTCGTCGACGCCACGCTCATCAGCGACGCGGACGGGCAGTTGGCCGGCCACATGGACACCGCGTCGTTGTCGGACGACGCGTTGCCGGCCGCGGCGACGAAGAGCACGCCGGCGTCGCCGGCCTGGTCGATCGCGTCGCAGAGGGGCTGGGAGTACCCCGCGCCGCCCCATGAGGCGTTGATGACCGTCGCGCCGTGATCGACGGCGTACTGGATCGCCACGATCGCGTCGGATGCGTAGCCGCCGCCGGGCTTCAGGAACTTGAGCGGCATGATGCGGGCGTTGTCGGCGATGCCGGCGATGCCGGCTCCGTTGCCCCGGCGCGCCGCGATGGTGCCGGCCACATGGGTTCCGTGGCTGTCGCCGTCGACCGCGCTGTAGACCTGGTTGGTCCAGTCGTAGAAGTTCCACCCGGCGACGTCGTCGACGTAGCCGTTGCCGTCGTCATCGAGCCCATTGCCCGGGATCTCGGCGGTGTTCTCCCACAGGCGGCCGGCGAGGTCGGGGTGGCTGACGTCCACCCCCGTGTCGATCACCGCCACCGTCACCGGCGCCGCCCCGCCCGCCGCGTCCCAGCCGGTGGGCGCGTCGATCGCCGGGAGATCCCACTGGAGGGCGAAGTGGGTGTCGTCCGGCGTCTCGAGCGCCTGCAGCTTCGCGTCGAGCTGCACCGCCTCGGCGGCATCGGCATCGGCCAGGCGCTCACGCGCCTGGGCCAGGGTGACGGACGAGGGCAGCGCGTAGACGCGCCAGTCCTCGACCAGGGCGCGCCCGGCACCGGTGCCGAGGGCGCGCCCCACGGCGGCCCGCTCGCGCGTGGACGCGTCCGCATCAACGCGGACGAGCACGGAGTCACTGCGCGCGGGCGGGGCCTCCGCCGCCACCGCCGACGCGGCGGCGGAGCCGAGCGCGAGGACGGTGAGGCACCATGCGGCGGCCGCGGGACGTATACGCGGGCGTCCGGGCAGGGCCCGGTCTCCCGGAAGGGATCGGTCGGTCGGGACGGCGTGGCCTCCTTGCCAGGTCGTCGATGATCATGCGGCCGCCGGCGCCATCCTGGCGCGGTGTGACAGGCCGCTCTGCACCGTTCTATCGGCATCACCCGTCTGGGGGATAACCCCCCTCGGGAACCCGGTCGTGCTCAGGGTTTCGCGACGACCTGCCGATGGGGTGGAACCCGACCGAGTGAGCATCCGATGGCCTACCTGAACGGCGTCGCCGCCGCGGGGAACGCTGAGGCGACGCGGGTCGCACAGACCGTGATCCAGCGCGGAGCCGAAGCGGGGATCGCCGCGGTCAACGGCGAGCGCGAGGACCGCGTCAGTGCCGAGCGCGTCCCCGAGAGCGAAGCGGGCGCCCACATCGGGGCCCGGCAGCGCGAGCGGGAGCGGGAGCGCGAACGCCGGCGCCGGCGCCGCCGAGGCGGGGGCCCGGACGACGACGAGGGCCCTCACGACCCGACCCGCGGATTCCTGGTGGACCTGCAGGCCTGAGCCTGAGGGCCCGCAGGGGCGGTTCAGTCGGCGGAGCCCGCCAGCCGGGAGGCGAAAAAGGCCCGGATCGCCTCACGGCCGCCCTCGGTGGCCACCTCGGCGAAGCGCGCCGCGAGCGCGCCCCCCTCCTCGCTGCGCACCACCTCGGCGTCCAGCGAGTGCCAGCCGATCTCGGCCAGCTCGATCTCGATCCTCACCTGGGTGGCCGAGGGGAAGTCGGAGCCCGCGAGCAGGATGCCGCCCTCGCTGAGGTTGACGCTCTGCGCCTCGACCGTCGTCCCGTCGGCGAGGACGCGCGCCGGGAGCTCGACGTCCTCGCGGCGGAACGCGCGCCGGTCGTCGTGAGGGGTCGGTTCAGCCATGCCGGGTCTCCGATGTCGCCGTGTCCACCGCGTCGCGATGCTAGCGGAGCAGCGGTAATCCGCGCTCGTAGACGATGCGGTCCTGCCCCTGCCCGAGATGGTCGGGCCGCATCGTTCCGGTGAAGCCGAGCCGCTCGTGGAAGCGTCGCGACGCCTCGCGCCCGGGCGCCGCGAGCGCGCGCACCCGCGAGCAGCCGCGCGCGCCCGCGCGCGCGCAGAACTCCTCGTAGAGCCGGGCGCCGACACCGCGACCCCGCCACGCCGGGTCGACGACGTGCATGTGGACATAGGCCAGGTCGGGCTCGGCCTCGCTCACCAGCCCGAGCAGGAAACCCACCGGGGCGGGCGCGTCATCCTCCAGCCACACGCCCGAGGGGCCGAGCTGCTCGAAGAAGAGACGGTGCATCACCAGCCCGACCGGGTGGCCGAACCAGTCGTCCACCACCCGGCGCGCGACGGCGAAGTCGTCGGCGCGCAGGGGACGTGAGACGAGCGCCGCGACGTCCACCGCCGTCGCCGGAGCCCTCAGGCGGCGGGGGCCAGGCGGGCCACGTAGTCCTCGAGCAGCAGCAGGTTCGACTCGCCGGCGCGACGGGTGACCTGCAGGAGCTCGCTCATCGTCGCGATCTCCTCGACCTGCTCGGTGACGTACCACTGCAGGAAGACCTGGGTGGCGTGATCGTTCTTGGAGGTCGCCAGATCGACGAGCGCGTGGATGTGGGCGGTGATGTTCTCCTCCCACTCCAGGCAGCCGGCGACGGCCTCCTCGGCGCTCTCGAACGAGGCCTTGGGCGCGGCGAGGGCGGGGATGACCACGGGGCCGCCCACGTCCTGGACGTAGGTGAGGATCTTCGTGGCGTGCATGTGCTCCTCGGCCGCCTGGGCCGCGAAGAACTTCGTCAACTCGGGGAGCCCCTCGGCATCGAACCAGCTCGACACCGACAGGTACTGCAGATGCGCCTCGAACTCGCGCCCCATGTGGACGTTCAGGGCCTCGACGACCGACTTCTCGACCGGCATTCATGCACTCCTTGGACGACTCGGGGCAGTCTAGTGACCCGCCGCCCACACACGCGAGGCCCCCCATACGGGGAGTCGTGTCCATCTGAGCGCCCGGTTAACCTGCGCCGCGTCCTCTCGTCAAGGAGATCCGGTATGTCCCTCGTTCCTCGCCGGCCGCTGGCCGGACTCGCCGCGCTCGGCGCGGTGGCCCTCATCGCCGGCTGCGGAGGGGGTTCGGATTCTCTCTCGGCCGAGGAGTTCCGCACCCAGGCCGACGCCATCTGCGCCGACTACAACAGCCAGGCGGATCAGCTCGCCGAGCCGACCCAGCCGTCGGAGTTCCTCGCGTCCCTCAAGGAGATCGTGCCGCTCCAGGCGAGCCAGCTCGACAAGCTGAAGGAGCTGGAGCCCCCCTCGGAGCTGTCGGGGACCTTCGACGAGGCGCTCGCGCTTCTCGACCGCCAGGCCGGCGTGCTCGACACGGCCGTGGAGCGGCTGGAGGGCGGCGAGGACCCCGAGGCCGTCCTCAACGACATCGCGACCGAAGCCGGCAGCATCGGCGACGAGGCCGACGCGAAGGCCGAGGAGCTCGGACTCAAGGTCTGCGGCACCGACGACGCGGGCGACACCTCTGACGGCACCGACACGAGCGCCGCGCCCACCACCGCGCCCGCCACCACCGAGGCGGCCCCCGCGACCACGAGCGCGGCCACCGGCACCGAGGCCTACGTCGCCGACGTCCAGGCCGCCGCCGGCGCCCTGTCGGAGTTCGGCACCGTGCTCTCCACCAGCACCGGCATCGAGGACCTGAAGTCCAAGGTGCCCGGCGCGCGCGCGAGCCTCGACACCTTCGACGCGGCGATCTCCAAGCTGGAGGGCTACTCGCTCGGCATCCCGCGCCTCGACGAGCAGCGTGAGGGCCTGGCGGAGACCGGCCCGAAGGTGAGCGACGTGCTGCGCCGCTTCCTCGACGCGGCCGCGGCCGGCGACCTCGCCGCGGTCCAGGCGCTGGTCCCCGAGGTGACGTCCACGATCGGCGAGTTCCAGTCGGCCGCGACCGGCACCTGATCCGCGCGGTCCGTGCGGCGGCGGCCCCCTCGGGGTCCGCCGCCGCCGGTCAGCGTTCCCGGCGGGCCTTCTCGGAGCGGCTCGCGCCCACGACCGCAGCGGTCAGAAGGGCACCCCAGAAGACTCCGTAGGTCAGGCCCCTCCCGGCCGGCTGGTTCATCAGGGCCACGTGCGCGCCCCACAGAAGCAGCACCGACAGGGGCAGGACGATCGCCACCTGGAGGACGATGTGAAGGTCCTCCCAGAGCCGTAGCCAGGGTGGTACGGGCCGTTGCCGGGGCGGGCTCACCCGGACAGGATACGCGGAGGGCGCCCCCACCCGACCGGAGACCGCGGGCCGGGTCTAGTATCCCCCGCGTGCCGGGACCGACGTCACACGACTGGGAGCGCGTCTCCGACTGGATGGGGACGCTCGCCGACCTGGCCGGGGCCGCGGGGCTGCTGGGGTGGGACCGCGAGACGCTGATGCCCCCCGGTGGCGCCGAGGGGCGGGCCCGCCAGATGGGCACGCTCGCCGCGCTGCGCCACCGCGAGGTGGTGCGGACCGACATCGGCGACGCGCTCGGCGAGCTCGCCGCCCGCGACGACCTCGACGACGACGCCCGCGGGATGCTCCGCCTCGCAACCCGCGAGCGCGACCGGGCGCTGCAGGTGCCGGAGGCCCTCGTGCGCGAGATCAGCGAGGCCTGCTCGCGGTGCGTGAGCGCCTGGGCCGACGCCCGCGCCGCCGACGACTTCGCCGCCTACGCCGGGCCGCTCGGCCTCGTGGTGGCGCTGAAGCGACGTGAGGCGGAGGCGATCGCGGTGGGCGAGGAGCCCTACGACGCCCTCCTCGACGAGTTCGAGCCGGGGGCGCGGGCCGCCGATCTCGAGCCGGTCTTCGCCGACCTGCGCGCGCGGCTCACACCCCTCGTCGCGGCCGCCTCGGAGCGCCCCCCGGTCGAGCTGCCGCCGCGGGAGTGGAGCGCACAGGGCCAGATGGCCATCGCGCACGAGATCGCCCGTCTGGTCGGCTTCGACGAGTCGTCGGGCGTCATCGCCCAGTCGGCCCACCCGTTCACCGGCTCGCCCCACCGCGGCGACGTGCGCTTCACCACCCGCCTGATGCCCGACAGCCCGATCGGCAGCATCAGCGCCGTGCTGCACGAGCTCGGCCACGCCCTCTACGAGCAGGGCTTCCCGGCCGAGGTGGTGCGCACGCCGCTCTACGACGCGCCCTCGCTCGGTGCGCACGAGTCGCAGTCGCGGTTCTGGGAGAACCAGATCGGCCACACCCTCGCCTTCTGGGAGCAGATCGAGCCCGCGATGAGACGGCTGTTCCCCGAGGCGATGTCGGGGATCGACGCCGGGCTGCTCCACCGCGCGGCGCGCGTCGTCGAACCCTCCCTGATCCGGGTGGAGGCCGACGAGGTGACCTACAACCTGCATGTCGTGCTGCGCTTCCAGATCGAGCTGGCGCTGATCCGCGACGATCTCCAGGTGGCCGACCTGCCGGGCGCGTTCGCCGACGGAATGCAGGAGCTCCTGGGCATCCGCCCCCCGACCGACGCCCTCGGGGCGATGCAGGACATCCACTGGGCGGACGGGCTGTTCGGCTACTTCCCCACCTACACCCTGGGCAACCTGTACGCGGCCCAGCTCGCCGAGGTGGCGGAGGCCGAGCTCGGCGGCCTCGAGCGCGCCGTCGCCGAGGGCCGCTTCGCGGAGATCCTCACCTTCATGCGCGAGCGCGTGCACCGCCACGGCGCCCGCCTGCCGACCCGCGAGCTGATGCGGCGCGCCACCGGGCGCGAGCTCGGATCCGACGCGCTGATCGCCCACCTGGAGCGCTCTTACACGAGCCCGGGGTAGACCCGCCGGCACGGGGCGTCGCTGCGGTCCAGACGGGGACCGCCGCGACCGATAGGGAGGGTGATGCGCCCCCGACCCCTGCCCTCGCACGGACGACGACTGCTGGCGGCCGCCGTCGCGGTCCTCGCCCTGGCTCCGGCCGCCGCGGCCGCACCCTCGGCCGACGTGCTGCGGGCCGCCCGCGACGCGCTCGAGACGCGCGACGCCTCCATCGGCAACCGCCTCGCGGCCGCCGAGAGCGCGCTGGCCGGAAGCCGGGCGCGCCTCGACCAGGCCCGCGCCCGGCACCGCACCGCCCTGAGCGGCCTCGAACGGCGCCTCACCGGCATCTACACCACACCCGACCCCAGCCCGGTGATCGAGGTGCTCACGGGCGGCGACCTCGACGGGGCGCAGGCCGGGCTCGACCTGCTGGAGGCGCTCGGCAACCGCGACCGGAGCCTCGTGGGGGCCTACCGGGCCGCGGCGGCCGAGCTGCGGGCGTCGGAGGCCGTGGTGCAGCGGCGCAAGGAGCGCCTCGTGGAGGAGCGCCGCCTGCTCGGCGTGGAGCGCCAGATCGCGGGCGGGCGGCTGGCGAGCGCGGTCCGCCGCGAGCGCGCCATCGCACAACAGGAGCGCGCCACCACCGCCCCCACCCTCACCACCGGGGGCGGGTTCACCGTGCCGGGGCTCGGCCTGCCGGCCCCCTCCCCCGCCACGACCGCATCCGGGCCCACCGGATCGACCCGCGGCCTCCCGGCTTCATTCCTCGAGGACCGCAGCCTGCCGGGCGACGCCCCGGTCGACGCCGCCACCGGCGCGCCGGTCGACTCCGAGCCCGCGCCCGCGGGCCCCGGGAGCACGCGCGCCTATCCGCGTATCGGCGCGGTCGGCCCCGCCGCGGGCGCCCCCCTCGACGGCAGGCTGCCGACCTTCACCGCCGTGGCGTCCTGGTACGGCCCGGGCTTCACCCGCGAGCGCATGGCCAGCGGCGAGCCGTACGACCCGAACGCCTTCAGCACCGCATCGCGCACGCTGCGCCTCGGCACCCTGCTGCGCATCGGCTACGGCGGCCGCGTGGTGACCGTCCGGGTCAACGACCGGGGCCCCTACGTCCGCGGACGCGACCTCGAGCTCTCGCAGGCCGCCGCGGCGGCCCTCGGGCTGCCCGGCGTCGGCACGGTCACCGTCCAGATCCTGCCCGGGTGGTCCGCGCCGTCGACGCGCGCGTAGCGGCCTGAGCCGCCGGGGCCCTGCGCCGCGGCGGCGGCGCCAGGATCTCCCGCGCCCGCGCCGCGGCGCCGATGATGCCCGCCTGGTTCTGCAGGCCGGCCGCCACCACCGGCGGGCGGACGTCCAGCAGCGGGATGAACTTGCCCGCCTTCCGGGAGATGCCGCCACCGAGGATGATCAGGTCGGGCCAGACCAGCGCGTCCACCCGGTTGAGGTACTCGCTCAGCGCCGGAGCCCACTCGGCGAACGACTGCTCCCTCCGCTCACGGGCGCTCGCCGACGCCCGTGTCTCGGCGTCCTTGCCCCGGATCTCGATGTGGCCGAGCTCCATGTTCGGCACCAGGATGCCATTGACGAACAGCGCCGCGCCGATCCCGGTTCCGAGGGTCAGGAAGAGGACGACGCCCTTGACGCCCCGCCCCGCCCCGTAGCGCATCTCGGCGACCCCTCCGGCGTCGGCGTCGTTCATCACGATGCACGCCCGGCCGATCTCCTCGGCGAAGAGCGCCTCCGCGTGCATGCCGATCCAGCCGGGGTCGATGTTCGCCGCGGTCATGACCCGGCCGCCGACGATCGCACCGGGCACGCCGATGCCGATCGGGCCGGCATCCGGGCCGAGGCCGGCCACGAGCGCGGCGGTGGCCTTCACGACCGCCTCGGGGGAAGCGGGCTGGGGGGTGTCCACGCGCACCCGCTCCCCCACCAGGAGCCCGCGGCGGGAGTCGACGACGCCCGCCTTGATGCCCGACCCGCCGATGTCCACCCCGATCAGACCCCTCACGGCTCCGCCACCTCGCTGTCGTAGGTCACAAGCGACATCACGTCGTATCCGGCGAGCCGCTCACGGCCCGGCAGGAAGGTGAGCTCGGCCACCACGGCGATCCCCACGACCACGCCCCCCAGCGCCTCCACCAGGCGGCAGGCCGCAAGGGCCGTGCCGCCGGTGGCGAGCAGGTCGTCGTGCAGAAGCACGGCCTGCCCCGGGCTCACGGCGTCGCGATGGAGCTCCAGGGCATCGCTGCCGTACTCCAGGTCGTAGCTCTCGCTCACGGTGTCGCCGGGCAGCTTGCCGGGCTTGCGCGCGGCCGCGAAGCCCGTGCCGAGCGCCGAGGCGACCGCCCCGCCCAGCACGAAGCCGCGCGCCTCCACGCCGAGCACCAGCTCGGGGCCCCGGGGGCGCGCCCACGCCACGATGCCGTCGACGCCCGCGGCCAGACCGCCCGGGCTCTGGAACAGGGGCATCAGGTCGTAGAACAGGATCCCCTCGTGGGGGTGGTCGGGGATGCGCCGGATCGCCCCGTCGATGTCGAACGGACGGGTCCCCGGGCTCACTGGCTGGCGATCTCGCGGAGCTCGGAGATCAGCATCAGGTGGCGCATGTGGGAGGCGAGGGCCGCGAGGCTCTCGAGCGACTCGAGCGCCTCCCGGCGGCGCTCGGGATTGCGCGAGCGGAGCCCGACGGTCAGCAGCTGCTGCAGCAGCCCCGCCTCCCGCTCGGCCGCGACCCGGAAGAGGCGCAGGTGGCGCGGCTCGACGCCGTAGCTGGCCAGCTCCAGGGCGGTCTGCACGACCTCGCGATCGGTCTCGTCGTACACGTCGGGGCCGTGGCCGCCCACCAGCCCGTACTCCTCCAGCGACTTCAGCAGCTGCGGGCTCGCGCCCGTGGTGGCGATGATCTCCTGGGCCCCGTACCGGCGGCTCGGCGCGGGCTCGGCGAGCTGGGCGCGCTTGAGCTGCTTGGCCTGGTTGGCGACGCTGAACGCACCCGACGTGGACGACTCGAGCTCCTGCCGGATCACGCGCAGCGGCAGGAACTCGTCGCGCTGCAGGCGCAGGATGGTGCGCAGGCGCTCGACCTCGAGCGGGCTGTAGAGCCGGTAGCCGCCCGCGGTGCGCTTGGGCGTGATCAGCCGCTGGTCCTCGAGGTAGCGGATCTTCGAGATCGACACCGACGGGAAGTCGGCCTTCAGCATGTCGCAGACCGCGCCGATGGTGAGCGCCCCCTCGTCCGCGGGCGGTCCCTCGTCGGGAAGGAGGCTCGGCTGGTTCACCCGAGCAGGAAGGTCAGCCGGAACTTGCCGATCTGGAGCTCGTCGCCGTCCTCGAGCACCTCGTCGCCCTCGATGCGCCGGCGGTTCACGTAGGTGCCGTTGAGGCTCCCGAGGTCGCGCAGCGACGCCCCGGCGGGGCCGGTGGTGATGACGGCGTGGTTGCGCGACACCGTCACGTCGTCGAGGAAGACGTCGGCCGAGGGCTCGCGCCCGATCGTCACGGTCTCCCGGTCGAGCGGGAAGGTCGCGCCCGCGGGCCCTCCGGAGCGCACCGCGAGCGTCGGTCCGTCGAGGGCAGGGCCCTTCCAGGCGCCGGACGCGGCCTCCTCGTCGCTGACCGCCAGGGGGCCGGTGATCTCGCCCGTCCCCTGGTTCTCGACGATGAGCAGCGCGCCGCAGCGGCCGCAGTACTTGTGCGCCTCACTCTGATGGAACCCGCACTCGGAGCAGTACATCGCGTGGCCCTCCCGGCCGGCCGTGCGTCGCCGTCGTGACGCTCAGTCGCCCTCGAGCTTGTCGAGATCGGGGAGGCGCCCGGCCAGGATCCGGCTGAGCGCGTCGAGGTCCACCACCGACAACTCACCCTCGTCACGACCCTTGAGGCGACCCACCAGCTCGGCCTTCAGCAGTTCGATCCGTCCGTGCAGGAGACGCCGCTGCTTGGAGACCTCGCGCTCCTCGTCCGTGAGGCTCCGGATCAGGTCCTTCAGCTGGGCATCCGTGAGCGTACTGAGGTCGGGGTGGGCGTCCATCGTGGCTCCTCGTCAGGTGGAGGTTCAGCATAGCGACCCCGGAGCGAACCCTCAGGGCCGGGTCGAGGTCTCCCCGGACCGGGCCATCAGGGCGGCCGCCTGGCGGATGTAGTTCGCGAAGGTCCCGACGGCGATCGCCACCGCGGCCCAGAGCACCACCTCGACCCAGGTCTGGTCGAAGAGCATCGCCGTGCCCGTGGCGATCATCGTGAGCGTCGAGGAGATCTTCCCGGCCATGTCGACCCGCAGATCGACCCCGCGGCGCAGGAGGTATACGGCGCCGCCGACGATCGCCACGTCGCGCACCAGCAGGATCACGGGCGCCACCGGCGAGACGCCGCCCAGCAGCAGGACGCCCACGAGCCCCACCCCCACCAGGAGGCGATCGGCCAGGGGGTCGGCGATACGCCCGAAGCGGCTCTCGGCGCCGAGGCGGCGTGCCAGGAAGCCGTCGAGGAAGTCCGTGACGGCGACGACCGCGAAGATCGTCCACGCCAGGAGCGAGGTGGTCCCGTCCTCGCGGATCAGCACGAGCAGCAGCACCGGCAGCGCCGCCAGGCGCGCAACCGTGAGCGCGTTGGGCAGCCATCGGAATCGAGCGGTGCCGTGTGGCGTCTCTGACCGGCCCACGTCGAGGAAGAAA
>LNEQ01000053.1 GCA_001464995.1 Actinobacteria bacterium Ga0077541 | reverse complement strand
GCCTCCGGGTAGGCGGTGTCGTACTTGGCACCGCCGACTTCGACCTCTCTGCCTCGAACCCCGTCTCCACGGCGATGTCCGTGGAATCACTCATCTAGGGGGTCAGAGCACCCAGTCGGCGAGCCAGGTGATGGCGCCCGCCGGCAGCATCGCGACCAGGATGAGCATCACCAGGCTGATGCCGAGCCACGGCAACAGGGTCAGCGAGAGCCTCTCGAACCGGACCTTCGAGATGCTCGCGACCAGGAAGAGCACCAGGCCGACGGGCGGATGGATCAGCCCGAGCACCAGGCTCATCACCACCACGACCGCGAAGTGGACGGGGTCGATGCCGTAGACCCCGACCGCGACGGGGGCGAGGAACGGCGCCAGGATCAGCAGCGCGGGCAGCGGCTCGACGAACATGCCCACCGCCAGCAGGATCGCGATCACGATCAGCATGAAGACGTGCGGGTTGCTGGTGAGGCCGGTGATCCACTCCTGCAGGTCCTGTCCGAAGCCGTCCAGGAAGAGGAGCCTCGCGAGGATCGCCGAGTCGCCGAGCAGCAGCATCACGATGCCGGTCTCGGTGGCCGCCAGCACGATCGCCCGCGCGAAGGCGCGCGCGGTGAGCGAGCGGTAGGCCAGCCCCAGCATCAGCGTCACCACGACCGCGATGCCGGCCGACTCGGTGGGCGTGAAGAGCCCGCTGAGGATGCCGCCGAGGATGATCACGGGGATCAGCAGCACCGGCAGTCCGGCGAGCATCGACTTGGAGACCTCCCCCCAGCCCATGAAAGGGTGCGGTGAGGCCATGCCATTGCGGCGCACGACGATCGTGACCACCATGGCCTGGAGGATCAGGAGCCCGAAGACCATCACGATCCCGGTCACGAGCATCCGGTCGATCGCGGCGGCGCCGATGCCCGACACGATGAAGCCGTAGGCGATGTACATCACCGAGATCGGCCCCACCGGTCCCTTGATCGACGCCCCCGCCACCACGGCGGCGGCCACGTCGCGGCGGTAGCCCTCCTTCTCCATTGCGGGCACGAGCAACGGCGTCATCACAGCCGCGTCCGCCTGGGCCGATCCGGAGATGCCCGACAGGAGCGCCGACACCAGCTGGCAGACGTAGGCCATGCCGCCACGGAAGTGACCGACCAGCGACGCCGCCACGCGGATCAGGCGCTGGGAGAGGCCGGTGGCGTTCATGAGCTCCGCGACCACCAGGAACGCGAAGATCACCAGCAGCTCGCCGCCGGAGGAGAGGCCCATCGAGGTCTGGGTGGTGCGGAACGGGAACAGCGGATCGCCCGACCCGAACGGGAAGAACACCAGGCCGAGGATGCCCGCGGCGCCGAGGATGCCGACGAACGAGAGCATGAAGACGACCGGCATGCCGGCAAGGGTGAGCGCGACGAACAGGATGCCCAGTGGGATCAGGGGCGACACGCCGGCCTGCAGCAGCAGGTAGCTGACCGCCCAGAGCAGGGTCGCGAGACCGAGGCCGCCGATGGTCCCGACGAGCAGGGTGCGCCGCGCCGCCGGGCCGCCCCTCACCACCCGCTGGCCGCTCTCGACGACGGCGTGCGCGTAGTGGATCGTGATGAAGAAGTACCCGACCGTCATCGAGGCGATCGGTATCCACATCGGCCAGCGCAGGGCGCTGCTCACCGAGTCGACCGCCGCCGGGGAGAGCACGTACTCCACCGAGCGCCAGCAGGCGTAGACCAGGAGTATCCCCAGGGCCCCGCTCGACAGGCCGTGGACCGCGGCACGCCACCACCAGGGACCGCGCTCGGAGACGATCGTGATCACCGTGACCGCGCCGCGGCGCACCGCCAGCGACACGCCCATCCAGATGATCCAGAGGAACATGAAGCGCGCGAATTCCTCGGCGCCGTAGATCGACTCGCCGGTGACCTCCCGGCGGACGATGTTCGCGACCACCGCCGCGATGGTCGCCACACCGGCGAGGATCGCCGCCACGGTGGCGACGCCCGCGGCGGCGGCCGACAGGGCCCCGGTGATCTTGGCGACGCCGTGGGGGGCGGGCTTCTCCAGCCCCGCGACCTCGCTGACGCTCACCTCGCGCGCCGCCTCGCGGACGCGCGACCTGGCGGACCCCAGGGGGCCCGGCGTCTCCCGGTGGTGGAGGACACGGCGGTCACCGTGCCCGGACGACCCTGCGGGACATGTCCCGCAGGGTCGCCGGAACGGTGGACCTGATGCCTACTCCGCGCACCCGTCGGGGTAGGGGGCGGGGGCCGGCGGCGCCGGAGTCTCCGCCTTGATCTTCTCGATGGCGGTCACGAACGCGTCAGTCTCCTCGTTGGCCGTGTACTTCTCGTACACCGGCTCGACCGCCGCCCGCAGCGCCGTCTGGTTGGCCGGCGTGGCGGTGCCGAACTTCAGGCCGGCGGCGCAGAGGTCGGCCACCAGCGTGCTCGACGGGTTGGTGAGGATCGAGATCGACTCATCGTCGATCTCGGCCGCAGCGTCGGTCAGCCAGCCCTGCTCCTCCTCCGAGAGGGAGTTCCACTTCTCGGTGTTCATGCCGAGAACCGTCGGGAAGGGCCACAGGTTGACGTTGCCGGTGATGCACTGGGTGACCTCGTAGAACTTCTGCGTGAAGACCAGCCCGAGGTTCGCCTCCATCGCGTCGACCGTGCCCTGCTTGAGGGCGAGGTAGACGTCGGCGAGGGGCAGCGGCGTCGGGTTCGCGCCGAGGGCCGAGAGGCCGTCGACCAGCACCGGCGACTCGACCGAGCGGATCTTGGCGCCCTTGAAGTCGGCCGGGGCCTTCAGGCAGGCGCCGTTCACCAGCGGCTTGCGCAGACCACCCTCGTGGATCGCGAGGCCGGTGATGCCGAGCTTCTCCGTGCCCTTCAGCATGTCGGCCGCGATCGGGCTGTTGAGCACGCCCGAGAGGACCGAGTAGCTCGTGATCAGGAACGGCATCTGGAGCGCCTCGAACGAGGTGACCTCCTTGCCGTCCCAGACCGCCGACGAGACCGAGCCGCCGTCGACCGTGCCGCCGGACACGTCGTCGAGCAGCGTCAGATCGTTGCCGCCGCCGTAGGTCGGCAGCAGGTTGATGGCCAGCTTGCCGCCGGAGTCGGCGGCCACCTTGTCGGCGAACGCCTGCAGCGCGAGCCCGTACGGGTGCTGCGCGGTCGTCACGTAGCCGATGCTGAGCGTCGTCTCCGCCGAGCCACCCGTGGTGTCACCGGATGCCGCGTCGTCATCGTAGCCCGAGAGCGAGCCCGAGAACCGCGACGCCGGCGAGCGCGCGGACGGCCCATGGACGCAACTTCATTGCCCCCACCCCCTTGTTCCGAGAGAGATATCGCGGGCGACGCGATGCAACCGCGGGTCCGCGGGGCGAAGTTAGTTCCGCTGAAGTTTTCGTGTCAATGAACACATGCCCATGAGGGCCCTGGCGGCATCTCGGTTGCGTATGCCGAGATGGGGTTGCGGAAAATTCAGGCCTGCGACAGCCTCAGTCGGTGTGCCAGCCGATGCGGATCAGCAGCTCGACGTGGTGCCGGTTCTGCGTGAGGTCGAGCGTGACGTCCACCGGGTCGGTGATCGTCGTCGGCGCGTGGGACTCGTCGTAGGCGAGCTCGACCGAACCCGCCTCGAACTGGTTGGCGAGGTCGCGGAGCTGCCGTGCGACCAGCTCGTGCGTGGCGCTTTCCTTCATGTCGAAGACGTGCCTGACCATGATGCTGTGCCCTTCGTCCGGAGTGATGCGTAGCCGTGTCTCCCTGCTATTCGACCAGAAAGCGCCCGATCTGAGGGATGACGAACGGACCGCGTCCACGGTGCGAGCGGGGAGAACCTGCGCCGGGGGCGGCTAGAAGGTCTCCTGCGCCGGCTCGCGCGAGTGCGGCGGGGAGCCGCCGGCCAGCAGGAAGTAGACGAGCGTGGTGACGATGGCGATGAAGGGCGTGATCAGGGAGTTGGCCACGGCGCCCGCGAGCCAGCTGCCCACGAGCCCGCTCGAGATGCCGGCGGCGACGGCGACGATGATGCCGCCGACGGCCACGTTGATCACGAACAGCAGCACCAGCAGGCCGAACACCGGCCACGCGCGGCCGCGTACGAGCTGGTGCGAGCGGCCGAACGACTCGCCGGCCGGCAGGTTCTCGATCACGATGGCCGGCGCGATCAGCGACCAGCGGGTCAGCAGGTAGAGGCCCGGGACGATCACCAGGATGAAGCCGATCAGGATGCCGATCCCCGCGAGGACGCCCGCGAGGATCAGCGCGCCCAGCCTGGGGCGCACCCGGGCGAACAACTCGCCGAAGGAGTGGTCGGCCACCCCGTCGCGCAGGTCGGCGGTCAGCACCACCAGCACGCCCTGGATCCAGAAGAAGCCGACGATCTGCACCGTCAGCGACAGCAGGGAGCCCAGCAGCGACCCGTCCTCGCCGGCGCCCGATTCGATGATCGCCGATACCGCCCCGAGGGCGAGGAAGACGACCCCCGCAACCACGATGAACCGCACGAAGAAGCGGGTGTAGAGGCTCCAGGCCTCGCTGAGGATCGCCCCGATGTCCACGTTCCCGAACGTACAGCAGGGCGGCGCGGGCGGTGCGCCATGCGCCTGAGCCAACATTGACACGACCGTGATAAGGTCGGGGGCGATTTGGCGACGGAGACCCTGACGATCAACGAGGCCGCGGAGACCACCGGGTGGTCGCCGCGCATGCTGCGCTACATCGAGAGCATCGGCCTCGTGGTCCCCGAGCGCTCCCCGGCCGGCTACCGCCTCTTCGGCGCCGGCGAGCTGCAGCGGCTGCGCACCCTGCGCGAGCTGCTCAACGATCACGACGTGGCTCTCGGCGAGGTCGGCTTCGCGCTGCGCCTGCGCACCGAGGCCTCGCTCTCGGACGCGGTCGACGCCTGGCTGCAGGCCCGCCCGGTCCGCCCCCAGGGCACGACCGCCGCCGACTGGCTCAAGCGCGAGCAGGCCAAGCACATGCGCCTGCTCGGGCTCGCGACGGGAGGCTCATCCTGAGAGACCCACTCCCCCACACCGACGAACCGATGGAGACCGCATGACGACGTCCGCCCCGCTGACGGTGACCGACTACAAGGTCGCCGATCTCTCGCTGGCCGAGTTCGGCCGCAAGGAGATCCGCCTCGCCGAGCACGAGATGCCGGGGCTCATGAGCATCCGCGCCGAGTACGCGGATGCACAGCCCCTGAAGGGCGCGCGCATCACGGGCTCCCTGCACATGACCGTCCAGACCGCCGTGCTGATCGAGACGCTCACCTCCCTCGGCGCCGACGTGCGCTGGGCCTCGTGCAACATCTTCTCCACCCAGGACCACGCGGCGGCCGCGATCGTCGTCGGTCCCGACGGCACCCCCGAGGAGCCGCGCGGCGTGCCGGTGTTCGCGTGGAAGGGCGAGACCCTCGAGGAGTACTGGTGGTGCACGGAGCAGGTCGTGCGCTGGCCCGACGGCGGCCCCAACATGATCCTCGACGACGGCGGCGACGCCACGATGCTGGTCCACAAGGGCCGCGAGTACGAGCTGGCCGGATCGGTGCCCGACGAGGCCACGGCCGAGTCGGAGGAGTTCCGCGTCTTCCTCGGCCTGCTGCGCCAGTCGCTGCGCGAGGACCCGACGCGCTACACGAAGATCGCCGAGGGCATCAAGGGCGTCACCGAGGAGACCACCACCGGCGTGCTGCGGCTCTACCAGCTGGCCGAGAAGGGCGAGCTGCTCTTCCCCGCCATCAACGTCAACGACTCGGTCACCAAGTCGAAGTTCGACAACCTCTACGGCTGCCGCCACTCGCTGATCGACGGCATCAACCGCGCCACCGACGTGATGATCGGCGGCAAGGTGGGCGTGGTCTGCGGCTTCGGCGACGTCGGCAAGGGCTGCGCCGAGGCGCTGCGCGCCCAGGGCGCCCGCGTCATCGTCACCGAGATCGACCCCATCTGCGCCCTCCAGGCCGCGATGCAGGGGTACCAGGTGGCCACGCTGGAGGACGTCGTCGAGACGGCCGACATCTTCATCACCGCCACGGGCAACCACAACATCATCACGGCGAAGCACATGGAGCGGATGAAGCACCAGGCCATCGTCGGCAACATCGGCCACTTCGACAACGAGATCGACATGGCCGGCCTGGCCGAGCTGCCCGGCGTGAAGAAGGTCAACATCAAGCCGCAGGTCGACGAGTGGGTCTTCGCCGACGGCCGCACGATCATCGTGCTGTCCGAGGGCCGCCTGCTGAACCTGGGCAACGCGACCGGCCACCCGTCGTTCGTGATGTCGAACTCGTTCAGCAACCAGACCATCGCGCAGATCGAGCTCTACACGCGCAACGACGACTACGAGAAGAAGGTCTACGTCCTGCCGAAGCACCTCGACGAGAAGGTCGCCCGGCTGCACCTGGACGCCCTCGGCGTCCGGCTGACGACCCTCACCGAGGAGCAGGCCTCCTACATCGGCGTCTCGGTCGACGGCCCCTACAAGTCGGACCAGTACCGCTACTAGCCCGGCCCGGCACCACGGGCGGTCCGCTGAGGCCGCCCGTGGTGCTACTTTGATGTACATGTCAACGACGGTCGGCATCGCGGAGCTCCGGCAGAACCTCAGCGTGTACCTGCGCCGGGTCGCGAACGGAGAGCGGCTCATCGTGACCGACCGCAACCGCCCGGTCGCCGAACTCGGGCCTCCCACGAGCGTGTCCAGCGCCCTCGACGGTCTGATCGCCGAGGGACGAGTGTCCGCGCCCACGCGACGGCGCCGCCCGCGGCGGTTGCTGATGAGCGATCCCGACGACGCTCTAAGCCGCGCGCTTGATGAGGTCCGCGGCGACCACGGGGCGTGACGCTTCTCTATCTCGACGCCTCTGCGCTCGCGAAGCTCGTCCTGGAAGAGTCCGAGAGTGAGGCCCTCGACCGCTACCTGAGCGAGGCGGATCTCGTCAGCAGCGAGATCGCCATCGTCGAACTCATGCGCGCAGCCCGGCGGGCGCCGCTGATCGATCCCCGCTTGGAGCAGGATCTCCTCGTTCGCGCGTCAGCGGAGCTCCTGGAGTCGGTCGGGCTGGTCCCGGTGGACCGGGGGGTCCTCGTCGCAGCCGCAGGGCTCGAGGGGCCCCATCTACGCGCGCTCGACGCGGTGCACGTCGCCTGCGCGCTCGCTCTGGACGGCATCGACGCCTTCATCACCTACGACGATCGCCAGGGCGCCGCCGCTCGCCTGGCCGGCCTGCGCACGGCGCGGCCAGGGAGCGGCGACACGTCCTGAACCCGGTCGGACGCAGCCGGATCAGCCCTCTATGCGGTGGTTGGAGCGCATCATCGAACGACCGTCGTAGCGGGCGCGGATCGCCAGCAGGCGGGCGTGGGCGTCCTCGTCGAAGCCCGTCACCGACGCGGTGGGGCGCTCGGCGAAGTTGAGGTAGGCGCGCCCGCGGCCCCACCGCCCCACCGCCGCCACCACCCGGTCGGCGTGCGCGGCGACCGCGGCGCCCATCGCCGCGTCCATCGGGATGCCGACCGCGAAGAGGGCGAAGCGGGCGTCGATGCGATCGAGCGCGCCGGCGCCCTCGGGCGCACGCGCCAGAGCTCCGCCGAGCTGGCGCAGCTCCAGGGCGAGCAGCGGCGAGCCGCTGCCCGGGCCCGCCTCGCGCACGATGGTCTCGACGGCCTCGGGCGGCAGGGCGTCGAGCATCGCGTGGTGGCTGATGCCGGGCGTCGGGCCCTCGGGATCCTGGTGCAGGCGCATCAGGCCGCTCGCCGGCATCGGGGCGACGGTGTCGATCTCCGGGCCGAGCGCCCGCAGCGGCGCCAGCAGCGCGTCGGCGTCGGCCTCCTCGGGCAGGATGGCCACCTCCACCACGACGATGCTGCGTCCGCGCAGGGGCTCGGGGATCTGCGGGATGGGCGGCAGCTGCAGGATGCGCGCGACCGAGGTGACCGCGTCGGGCGTCGTCCCCGTCCACTCCGCCCAGGCCGACAGCACGCGCTGCGACTCCTCCCAGGGCCAGATCAGCCATCCGCCGACGACCTGCTCCAGCGGGAACAGGCGCAGCTCGAGCGCGGTGACGATGCCGAAGTTGCCGCCGCCGCCGCGGAGCGCCCAGAAGAGCTCCGGCTCGGTGTCGCGGTCGGCGCGTACCAGACGTCCGTCGGGCAGCACGATCTCGACGGCCACGAGCGAGTTGGACGCCAGCCCGTGGCGCCGGGCGAGCCAGCCGACGCCTCCGCCCAGGGTGTAGCCGGCCACGCCGACGTCCGGCGAGGATCCGTGCAGGGCCACGAGCCCGTGCGCGGCCGCCGGCACCACGACGTGCTCCCAGAGCGCGCCCGACTGGACGTGGGCGACGCGCGCGGCGGGGTCGATGCGGACCTCGGTCATCGCGCCCGTGCGCACCAGGATGACGTCCGACAGGTCGCCGAGCGGGCCGGCGTTGTGACCGGTGCCCTGGGGGGCGACGCGGAGGCCGAGCGACCGTGCGAAGACGACGATCTCGGTGACGTCGCGGGCGTGAGTCGGCAACGCCACGGCGGCCGGCCGCTGGTCGACCGCCACGTTCCAGGGCATGCGGGCCGCGTCGTAGCCGCCGTCGCCGGGCAGGTAGAGCTCGCCGTCGATGGCCGCGCGCAGCGCCTCGAGGCCGGCAGCGGTCGCAGTGGGGTCGAAGGTGGTGGTCACGTGCGGTCTCCTCGCAGGCGGTGGATCGTTACGGGACGACCCTCCGCCATCGGCCCCCGCCAGCTCGTCGGGGATGCCCCCGGTGCGATCCCTAATGGCTTTGGATCAGTCTCTTGCGAGAGGCTGATCCTCCGAGCCACCGGCAGGTCAGCACTCATCGATCCCCGGGCCTTCGAGCCCTACGGC
>LNEQ01000052.1 GCA_001464995.1 Actinobacteria bacterium Ga0077541 | reverse complement strand
GCGAGGGTCAGCCGGCCCAGCCGCCAGCCGCTCAGCAGCACCACCAGGGCGACGACCGCGAGGGCGACGGCGGCGCCGGGGGCGCTGCGGCCGACCAGTAACCCGCCGACGGCGATCGCCGCGAGCGCGGCGGCGCGGGGGCGCCACGCGAACGCGAGGGCCGAACCGGCCACCACGGCGGCCGCCGGCGCCGGCGCCGTCCAGTCGATGCCGCCCGGGCCGGAGGCGCCCGGCGCCCCGGTGGTGAGCGCCACGGCGGCGAGACCGGCGCCTCCGGCCGCGCTCGCGACGGCCGGCAGCGCGCGCACCCCTCGCCGCCGTGCGGCGCGCACGCCCCCGCGCAGGTCGCTCAGGCCGTCGGCGAGTGCGGCCGCCGAGGGGCGCCGGGCGGGATCGCGGCGCAGGCCCTCGTCGATCATCCGCGCGAGCGCGACGGGCAGGTCGGGGCGCACGCGCTCCAGCGACGGGACGCCGCCGGAGGCGGCGCGGCGTGCGGTCTCGGCCGGGCTCGGCGCCGAGATCGGGTTGGAGCCGGTGAAGCCCTCGTAGAGCACCAGGCAGGCCGAGTAGACGTCGGCCTCGGGGCCCGCGACGTCGCCCACCGCCTGCTCCGGCGCCATGTAGGCCACCGTGCCCACCACGCCGCCGGTCATGGTCAGGCCGCTCTCGCCCGAGAGCCGGGCGACGCCGAAGTCGGAGAGGCGGGCACGCCCGTCGGGGCCGATCAGGATGTTCGCCGGCTTCACGTCGCGGTGCACCACTCCCCGGGCGTGCGCGTGGGCGAGCGCCGAGAGCACGTCCTCGCCGAAACGGGCGATCGTCGCGTCCCCGGGCGCCTGCGGCGCGCGCAGCATCTCCCCCAGCGACGGGCCCTCCACCAGCTCCCAGACCAGGTAGAGGCACTCGCTGTCCTCGCCCCAGTCGCGCAGGGCGACGATGCGCGGGTGGTCGAGACGGCCCGCCGCCCGTACCTCGGCCCGCACGCGCGGCGCCAGGTCGAGCTCGACCGGCACCACCTTCACGGCCACCGCGTCGCCGGTCACGACGTCCTCGGCCCGGTGCACGACCGACGTCGCGCCCCGCCCGATGGCCGGGCCGAGGACGTAACGACCGAGCACGCGGCGGTCGGCTGTGGCGCGGGAGGTCATGACCGGACATCTTCCACGAGGGCGCGGGGTTGACCAGAGCCCGGATCCTCCGCACCTCGTTGCGCGGATGCGCGAGATCGCATACGCCAGACGGGATTCGGCGCGACCCGAGGGGTCACCCTTCGGGTGCGACGCCGAATCCCGCCTGACGCGGCGCTCTCACGCCCCGCGCCAACGATCTCCGGAGGATCCAGGCCGAGCGCCGTGGTACCATCGCGCACCCCTGGCGGGGAAGGAAAGCGTGGGCGAGTGGTGGAATTGGTAGACACGCTAGGTTCAGGGTCTAGTGCTCGTAAGGGCTTGGGGGTTCGAGTCCCCCCTCGCCCACTTCCCCCCCGCCTCCTCCAGACGGTGCGGACACACCTCATCCGACCACACCTCCCGACGTAGTCATGGCCGAGTTCGACGACGAGCGGCCGGACTTCGACGCCGTTTTCCGCGACCCGCCCGGCGGCGACGACTCCCGCAGCGGCCGACGGCGCGCCTCCCGGCGCTCCGAGCCGGACTCCGGCGACTTCGACGACTCGGGGGCGACAGGTGAGGTCCCGCGCGCGAGCGTGAGCGGCGGAGGCCTTCCGCCCCTCGATCCGCCGGGCGGATTCACCGACTTCGACGACGAGCCCGAGCCCCGTCCGAGCCGCGGCTCGCGGAGCTCCCGCGGCTCCCGGTCGCGCCCCAGCACGGCCCGCTCGCGGGCCGGAGGCGGAGGGCGGCCGCCGCGGTCGCGCGGCGGCGGGGGAGGCGGGATGTCGGGCGGCGCGGCCGTGCTCCAGCAACCGCGGGCGCGCCTGCTGCTGGGCATCGCCTTCGCGGTCGTCCTCGTCATCGTGATCGCCCTCGTGGTCAAGGACTGCCAGCGCAGCCAGCTCGAGGACTCGTACACCCAGTACGTCAACGGCGTCGCCCAGATCGTGACCAAGTCGGCCGCCCAGGGCGCCGAGCTGCGTCAGGTGATGGCCAACCCGCGCGGCGACAAGCCGCCCCAGCTGAAGGCCAAGATCACCGCGATCGCCAGGGAGGCGCAGGTCCTCGTCGACCAGGCCGACGACCTCGACCCGCCGGGGTCGCTGTCGACGCCACAGCAGAGCCTCGTGGCCGGCGTGCTCGAGTACCGGGTGGCCGGCCTGCGGACGCTCGCCGAGAACCTGCCGACCCTGCTCCAGGGCACCGATCAGCAGACCAAGGCCTCGGGCATCGCCCAGGTGATGAAGCGCTTTCTCGCGAGCGACGTCATCTACGAGGACTCGTTCGCCGGCCCCGCCACCCAGGCGCTGAAGGACGACGACATCACCGGCATCAAGGTGCCGCCCCTGCAGGCCTTCCTGCCGAACGCCGCCCTGGCGTCGCCCGACGGGGCCCGGGGCCTCATCCCCGACCTCCAGCGGCGGGTCTCGCAGGACGGCGACAGCGGCACCACCCAGTCGGGCAACCTGCGGGGGATGTCCCTCGAATCGACGGTCGCGAGCCCCTCCGACACGCGCCTGACGCCCGGCGAGACCGCCAGCGTCCAGTCGACCGAGCTGCTCAAGTGGCAGGTCACCGTCAAGAACGGCGGCGACTTCGACGAGACCAACGTGATCGTGCGGGCCTCCTTCTTCTATGCGGCGGATCCGAACGACGTCGAGACGCGCGAGGTGCCGATCGCCTCGATCGCCTCGGGCGAGAGCACCACCGTCGAGCTGCCGGGACCGTCCTCGGAGAAGGTCGTGTTCGGCGAGGTCGTGCCGGTCACCGGCGAGACCCGGGTCGACAACAACTCGGCCGAGTACCCGGTCAAGATCACGATCTGATGTCGACCGAGCTGTGGGCCGCCGCGGGCGCAGGAGCCGTCGGCGTGCTCGCGCTGGCCGGGTGCATCGTCCTCTGGATGGCGATGCGACGGCTGCGCGGCGCGCAGAAGGTGCTGCTGCCCGACGGCACCAACGAGGGCCTGATCGACCGCCAGGCCACCCTCCAGCGCGCCATGGCGCGTCTCGAGGAGGGGCTGCGCGACCTCGAGAGCCTCGTCGAGCGCCAGGGCGAGGTGACCGAGAAGAGCCTGCGCACCTCGCTGCGCTTCCAGGGCATGGTCCGCTACGACGCCTACCGCGACATGGGCGGCAGCCAGTCGTGGTCGATCGCCCTGCTCGACGGCAACCAGAGCGGGGCCGTCGTGACGTCGCTGCACGCCCGCGACCACGCCCGGGTCTACCTGAAGGAGCTGGTCGAGGGCGCCCCCGGCCAGCGGCTCTCGCCCGAGGAGGAGAAGGCCGTCGCGCTCGCCATCGGGGGGCCCCCGCGGCCCCCGCGGGTGCCGATGCCCCCTGCGGAGGCGCCGCCGGCCGACGCGCCCACCGCGGCCCCGCCCGGCCCGCGCGCCCCGGAGGCCGACCAGCCGACGGGCGAGTTCCCCGAGGTCCGCCGGCGCGTGAGGGTCGGATACCTCGGACCGCCGGGCACCTTCTGCGAGGAGGCGCTTCTCGAGCTGATGGGCGGCGACGGCGACCTCGACGAGGTGCCCTACCCGACGGTCGTCGACTGCTTCGGCGCCGTGCGCGCCGGCGAGGTGCCCCTGGCGCTCGTGCCGATCGAGAACACCATCGAGGGCTCGGTCAACCAGACGCTCGACCAGCTCGCCCTCGGCGGCGGCATCCAGGTGCGCGGCGAGGTGGTGCTGCCGATCCGCCACCACCTGATCACGTCCGGTCCGCTGGCGATCGGCTCCATCGAGCGCGTGATGTCGCATCCCCACGCGACGGCCCAGTGCCAGACCTTCCTGCGCGCGCACGC
>LNEQ01000051.1 GCA_001464995.1 Actinobacteria bacterium Ga0077541 | reverse complement strand
ATGGTGATCGAGTCGATCCAGGCGGGGGCGCGCGACTTCATCGTCAAGCCCTTCCAGCCCGATCGCGTGCTCGAGGCCATCCAGAAGGCCCTGGCCTAACCCGGGCCCGGCCGATGCCCCCCGCGCCCGCCCGGGCACCCCGGGTTCTCATCTGTGACGACTCGCCGCTGCTGCGGCGGGTGATCAACGACATGCTGACCGACGGCGGCCTCGAGGTCGTCGGCGAGGCCCGCGACGGCATCGAGCTCGTCGAGAAGGCCGTGGCCCTCCAGCCCGACGTCATCACCCTCGACGTCGAGATGCCGCGCCGCAACGGCCTCGACGGCCTCCGCGAGCTGATGGTGACGCGCCCGACGCCCGTGATCATGGTCTCCTCGCTCACCGGCAAGGCCAGCGCCGAGACCACGGCCGCGCTCGGGGCCGGCGCCATCGACGTGGTCGAGAAGCCGGCCCTGCGCCTGTCGCCCCAGAGCTGGGGCACCACGCGCGACGAGCTGGTGTCGAAGGTACGCTCGGCCGCCGGCGCACGCACCGCGGCGCTCGCGCGTCCCGTGCGGCCCTCGACGCCCGGCCTCCGCCTGGCGACCAGCGCGGGCGTCGCCGGCGGCAACCTGGTGATCATCGCCACCTCCACCGGCGGCCCGCGGGCCCTGCACTCGGTGGTGCCGCACCTGCCCTCGCCGCTGGGCAGCGGCGTGCTGATCGTGCAGCACATGCCGGTCGGCTTCACCCGCCCGCTCGCCTCCCAGCTCAACGAGAAGTCGAAGCTCTCGGTGCGCGAGGCCGAGGCGACGGACGAGATCACGGCCGACACCGCGCTGATCGCGCCGGGCGGCTCCCACCTCGAGGTGACCGCGCGCGGCCGGGTGCGCCTCTCGCAGGCGCCGCCCATCGGCGCCCTGCGCCCGCGCGCCGACGTCACCATCGAGACCGCCGCCCGCCACTACGGCGCGCGCATCACCCTGATCGTCCTGACGGGCATGGGCGAGGACGGCCTCGTCGGCGCGCGCGCCGTGCGCGCCGCCGGCGGGACCATCCTGGTCGAGGCCGAGCGCACCTGCGTCGTCTGGGGCATGCCGCGTTCGGTCGAGGAGGCCGGGCTGGCCGACGGGGTGTTCCCGCTCGATGCCATGCCGCTCGCCATCGCCGAGGCCGTGACGCCGCGCGCGAGGGCCCTCGCCCGTTGATCCCGATCCGCACCTGCCGAGGAGTCCGATGAGCACTGCCAACCCCACCTCCGCCGGAGCCGACTACGACCGCTTCTGCGGCGGCGTGAAGTCGCTCTGCCAGATCGACCTCACCCAGTACCGGCGGGCCCAGATGGAGCGCCGGCTGCGCACCTTCGCCCGGCGCACGGGGCACGACGACCTCGACTCCTATCTCGGGATGCTGCGCAACGACGCCGTCGCGCGCGCGGACTTCCTCGACCACATGACGATCAACGTCTCCGAGCTCTTCCGGAACCCGGAGCGCTTCGAGGAGCTGGAGAGGCAGTACATCCCCGAGCTGCTCGCCGGCTCGTCCGGCCGCGGGCTGCGCGTGTGGAGCGCCGGCTGCTCCTATGGCGCCGAGCCCTACTCGCTCGCCGTGCTCCTCAAGGAGGCCGGGCCCCGCCTGGCCCACGAGCTGGTGGCCACCGACATCGACCAGACCATCCTCGCCCGTGCCCGCGAGGGCGTCTTCTCGGAGCAGGACCTGGCCAACGTCTCGCCCGCGCGCCGGTCGAAGTTCTTCACGGCGCTGCCCGAGGGCGCATGGCAGGCGAACCAGGAGCTGCGCACCGCGGTGAGGTTCTCGCAGCTCGACCTGCTGAAGGACCCCTATCCCAAGACGCGCGACCTGATCCTCTGCCGCAACGTCGTCATCTACTTCAACGACGACGCGAAGGAGCGGATCTACGAGCGCTTCTTCGAGGCGCTGCGTCCGGGGGGCGTGCTCTTCATCGGCTCCACGGAGCGCGTCAACGACTCCGGCCGGCTCGGCTGGGAGCGCCCGGGGACCTTCTTCTACCGCCGGCCGTGACCGCGGTGGAGACGACAACCCGACGACAGGGAGCGGAGCGATGACCACAACCGCCACCGAGGCGGCGCAGACCCAGCAACTCGTCACCTTCTCGCTCGACGCGGAGGAGTACGGGATCTCCATCGGGCGCGTCCAGGAGATCATCCGGCACACCCCCTCCCGGCCGATCCCCGGCCGGCCCCGGGAACTGGAGGGCGTCATCGACCTGCGCGGCCGGATCATCCCCGTGATGGACCTGCGCACACGTCTGGGCGTGGGCGGCGACGCGCCCGAGGACGCCAAGGTCGTGATCACCGAGGTGGACGACCGCACCGTGGGGATCGTCGTGGACGACGTCCGCGAGGTCATCACGATCGATCTCGCGTGCACCGAGCCCCCGCCGGCCTGCACGATCGTCGGGGAGGGTGACGCGGTCGAGTCGGTGGCCAAGGTGGACGACCGCCTGCTGGTCGTCCTCGACGCGGTCCGCCTGCTCGCGCAGTGAGCGACGCCCCTCGCGACACCGCCGGCACGGGCGACGTGGCGGCCCGGTGCGCAGAGGTTTCCGGACGCCGGACGGCGTCTAGAAGTTGTCAATGCTCTGACCTAAAGGCCAATGCCTCCACGCCGATAACGAACCCGCAGGAGCGCAGGGGCGGACGCCCCGGCTCCTCCTGTTCAGTCCGGTGTGGCATCGAGAGGAGAACCACGGCGTGGACACTTCCGAGTATCTCGGCCTCTTCCTGGACGAGAGCCGGGAGAGCCTTCAGGCCCTCAACGCCTCTCTCCTCGACCTCGAGCGCGATCCCGCAGACGCGGAGCCGCTGACGGTCATCTTCCGCGTCGCGCACTCCCTCAAGGGGATGAGCGCGACGATGGGCTTCGAGGCGATGGCCCGCCTCACCCACCGCATGGAGGAGGTCCTCGCCGCGATGCGCGACGACGGCGCCCCCGTGACGCCCGCGATCAGCGATGCGCTCTTCGCGTGCCTCGACACCCTCCAGGAGATGGTCGACCGGGTCGCCGAGGGCAACCAGGAGGAGGTCGACGCCTCCTCCGTGATGACCCGCCTCGATGAGATCGCCCGCGGCGACGGCGCGAAGGCCGTCGCCCAGACCGCCGCGACGCTCGCGCCCCCGGCGCCCTCCAGCGCTCTCAGCGACTACGAGCGCATGGTCGTCAGCGACGCCCATGAGCGCGGCCTGATCGTCTTCCGCGTCAGCGTCACGTTCGACGAGGGCTGCCAGCTGGCGGCCGCGCGCGCCTTCATGGTCGTGCAGGAGCTCGAGGCGTTCGGCGACCTGATCAAGAGCGAGCCCCCGGCCGAGAGCATCGAGGCCGGCGAGGTGGAGGGCGGGGTCGACTTCTGGATCGCCGCCGAGGACGACGCCGAGGCCGACCGGATCCACGCCCGCGCCATCGGTGTCAGCGAGGTCGCCTCCTGCGAGGTCGAGCAGCTCGAGGACACCGCCCCCGTCGCCGAGGAGGGCACCGCGCCCGACGCGCCGGCCGAGGGCGCGCCCGCCGTGGCCGCCGCCCCGCGCGCCGCCGCGCCGCCCGCCGACCGCGCCCCGCGCGCGGCCGCCACCACCGTCCGGGTCGGCACCGACCGCCTCGACGCCCTCATGAACCTGATGGGCGAGATGGTCATCCAGCGCACGCGCCTCGCGCAGCTCTCGGGCCAGTACGAGCTCGGCGACCTGCGCGGCGCGGTCGAGGACATGACCCGCGTCACGAACGACCTCCAGACGCTGATCATGCAGGTGCGGATGATGCCGGTGGACGCCGTCTTCATGCGCTTCCCCCGGATGGTCCGCGACCTGGCCAACACCCTCGGCAAGCAGGTCGACCTGGTCATCTCGGGTGAGGACACCGAACTCGACCGCACCGTCATCGACGGCCTGGGCGACCCGCTGGTCCACATGCTGCGCAACGCGGTCGACCACGGCCTCGAGACGCCCGAGGACCGCATCGCCGCCGGCAAGGACCCCATGGGCACCGTCAACCTGTCGGCCCGCCACGCGGGCAGCAGCGTGGTGATCGAGGTCCGCGACGACGGCCACGGCATGGACCCCGAGGCGCTGCGCGCGTCCGTGGTCCGCAAGAACCTGATGTCCGAGGCCCAGGCGGCGGCGCTCTCCGACGAGGAGGCCCTCCAGCTGGTCTTCCTGCCGGGCTTCTCGACCGCCAAGACGACCACCGACGTCTCCGGGCGCGGGGTCGGCATGGACGCGGTCCGCACCGCCATCACCGATCTCAGCGGCGAGGTCTCGATCTCGAGCGCGATCGGCGAGGGCAGCAGCTTCACCATCCGCCTCCCCCTGACGCTGGCCATCATCCAGGCGCTCCTGGTCCAGGCCGGAGGAGACGCCGACGGCGGTGGCCAGGTGTGGGCCGTCCCGCTCGAGACGATCGAGGAGACGGTCATCGTCGATCCGGCCGACACGCGTCCCGTCGGCGGCCAGCCCTGCGTGGTGCTGCGCGAGAGCATCGTGCCCCTCGTCTGGCTGAGCGAGTACCTCCACCTCGGAGGCCCATCCCACACGGAAGACCCGGAAGGCCCCATCAAGGTCGTGGTGGTCCACAGCGGACCTGCACGCGTCGGCCTGGTTGTGGACGATCTGGTCGGAAAGCAGGACGTCGTGATCAAGCACCTCCCGGATTTCCTCGGCGACGTCCCCGGAGTCGCCGGGGCCACGATCCTCGGCGACGGCTCGGTCGCGCTCATCCTCGACGTGGGGGCCCTGTCGGCCGGCGTCGCGCGGGCGATGGCATGAGCACCGACCTCCAGCTCGGCCCCGAGCAGATGGACGCCCTGCGCGAGATCGGCAACATCGGCGCGGGCAACGCCGCCACCTCCCTCTCCCAGATGATGGGCTCCCCCGTGCAGATGGGGATCCCGACCGTGAAGTTCCTCCCCGTGGAGGACATCGCGGCCGAGATCGGCGCGGGCGACGAGGTCGTCGCGGCGATGTTCCTCGGCGTCGAGGGCGACGCGCCCGGCCACATGCTCTTCGTGATGAGCGAGCAGGCGGCGCGGAGCGTGGTCGACACGCTCGTCGGCGGCCCCGCCCACGGCGACGGCTTCACCGAGATGGAGATGTCGGCCCTCCAGGAGGTCGGCAACATCATGACCGGCTCCTACCTGGGGGCCCTGGCCCAGATCACGGGCCTCCGCCTCGAGCCGACCCCGCCCGCCGTGGGCGTCGATCTCGCCGGAGCCCTGCTCGGAGCCGCCTTGGCGCAGGTCGCCATGGTCTCCGACGTGGCGCTCATGCTCGAGTCGACCTTCGGCGACGACGACACCCCCTCGGCCGGCGATTTCCTCTACGTCCCGACCTCGGAGGCGCTGGCAACGGTCCTCGACCGGCTGGGCCTGGGCGAGTGAGCACGGCGATCGCCGGCCTCACGGCCGGTCCGACCGTCGGCATCGGCCAGATCGCCGCGAGCGATCATCGCGACGTCGTCATCTCGGCGCTCGGCCTCGGCTCCTGCATCGGCGTGGTGCTGGTGGACCCGCGGGCGCACATCGCCGGAATGGCCCACGTGATGCTGCCGCAGTCCGCACCCACCTCGAAGGGCCCTCCGGGCAAGTTCGCCGACACGGCCATCCCCGCCCTGCTCGAGGACGTGCTCGCGCTCGGCGCCGACCGGGCACGGCTGGTCGCCACGATGGCCGGCGGGGCCCAGATGTTCGGCGCGGGCTCCGGCGCGGGCCTCTTCAACATCGGCGGCCGCAACGACGAGTCGGTGCGCGCCGCCCTGGCCGACGCCCGCATCCGCCTGCGCGCCCATGACGTGGGTGGCAGCTTCGGCCGCACCATGCAGGTCGTGGTGGGCACCGGCACGGTGACCGTCCGCGTCGTGGGAGGCGAGGCCGTTGAGCTCTGATCCGTCCACCGTCGGCGCCTTCGCGCGCCGGTCAAGCATCGCCCCGCGCTGCCGATGTGAACCGAAAACCGTCACCGAGGATCCCGCATGCCGAGTGTGTTGATCGCCGATGACGCCGCGTTCATGCGGATGATGATCAAGAACATCCTGACCGACGCCGGGTACGAGATCGTCGGCGAGGCCGAGAACGGCGCGGTCGCGGTCACCAAGTACCGCGAGCTCAAGCCGGACCTGACCACGATGGACATCACGATGCCCGAGATGGACGGCCTGGCCGCCCTCAAGGAGATCCGCAGCGGCGATCCCGCCGCCCGCGTGGTGATGTGCTCGGCGATGGGCCAGCAGTCGATGGTGATCGAGTCGATCCAGGCGGGGGCGCGCGACTTCATCGTCAAGCCCTTCCAGCCCGATCGCGTGCTCGAGGCCATCCAGAAGGCCCTGGCCTA
>LNEQ01000050.1 GCA_001464995.1 Actinobacteria bacterium Ga0077541 | reverse complement strand
CTTGACCGTGGTCTCGAGCTGGTTGGCCCGCCAGAGCGCGAGTGCCTCGGCGCTCGCCGAGCCCGGCGCCTGCCCCGGGGGCGGGCCGTGGTGCCAGTCGATGGCGTGCAGCAGCTCGGCGCGGCGCCCGGGCTCCAGGGACACGGCCCGGCAGGCGTCGGAGACGATCTCGTGCCCGATGGCGACGTGACCGAGCAGGCGCCCCTCCTCGGTGAGCTCGAAGGTGGCGCCCAGGTGGAACGCCCGGGCGTGGCCGATGTCGTGCACGAGGGCGGCGGCCAGCACCAGGTCGGAGTCGATGCGCGGATGCCACACCGACAGCGCCTGCACCACCGCCGCGACGCCCACCGTGTGCTCGACCAGCCCGCCCAGGTAGGCGTGATGGCCCGAGCGCGTGCACGGCATCGTGCGCCAGGCGCGCGCAAGGTCGTCGTCGCCGGTCAGGGCGCCGAGGACGCGCCGCAGGCCCGGATCGGCCACCTCGTCGGCCAGGTGGAGCACGAACCCGAACAGCTCGTCCGGGTCGCGATGGCTGCGCGGCAGCAGGTCCTCGGCGGCGACCTCGTCGGCGGCCGGGCGCAGGTGGCTGACGACCACGCTGTTGCGCCCGTCGCGCTCGGAGACCCGCCCGGTGACCCGGATGCGGTCGCCCTCGGCGAACTGCTCCCCGAAGAAGTCGGCCTCGTCGAAGACGAGCGCCGGCACGGAACCCGTGGAGTCGGCGAGGGTCAGCGCCAGGAAGGGCCGGCCCTGGCGCGACAGGCGCCGCTCCTTGCGGCGCACGGCGAAGACGCCCTCCACGGCCTCCCCGGGGGCGAACGACGAGATCGGGGTCATCGGTCCTGGGTGGGGCAGATGCGGGCGAAGTCGCAGGTGCGGCAGGCCCACGAGGTGCGTGCGGGGAAGCGCCCGGCCGAGATGCCCTCGGCCGTGTCGCGCACGGCCTCGACCACCGACGCGTCGTCGGCGGCGTCCGGGTGCACGCCGCGGGTGTCGCCGTCGAGGATGTGCACCACGGTCGCCCCGCGCGGCTCGATGCCCCACGCCTCGCGGGCGCCGAGCAGGTAGAGCCGCAGCACGAGGTCGTCGGCGTCGCCGCGCGCGCCGGCCGTGGGCGGCTTGCCGGTCTTGTAGTCGACCAGCTGGTGGCCGCCGGCCGGGTGCGCGTCGATGCGGTCGATGCGCCCGTGCACGCGGTGCGGGCCGACGGTGAGCGTGAAGTCGCGCTCCACGGCGACCGGCCGGGTGCGGCTGCGCACGAGGCGCTCGTGGTAGTCGGGGAAGCGCTCCTCGGCCCGGACGAGCGCCTGGCGGCCCTCCGCGGTCTCGGCGACGCGCTCGCGCTTCAGCGCGACGGCGAAGCGCCGCACGAGCATCGCGCCGTCGCCGCCGGTGCCGTCGGGCCGGTAGTGGGCCTCCAGCGCCGAGTGGGCGGCAATGCCGATCGCGCGGGCGACGCTCGGCGGCGCCGGCACGCGGTCGATCATCGCGAAGCGGTAGCGCAGCGGGCAGCCGCGGTACATCTCGACGGCGCTCGGGCTCAGCTCGAGCCCGGGCCGTGCGGGACGCGGCGGCGCGGCGACGGGCGGAACCGGTGGCGGAGGACGCATCACCTCCGCGCGGGCGGTCACCAGTGCGGCCGCGGCCTCGGCCGCCTCGGCACGCAGCGACGCGGCGTCGGCCGCGTCCTCGGCGATCGCCCGCGCCGCGCGCATCGACGCGCGCTCGAACTCCTCGCGACGCTCTCCGACGACGCCCAGCAGCGCGCGCTCCGACGACTCGCCCACCTCCTCGACCGGCGCGCCCAGCACCGCCCGGGCCTCGTCGAAGAAGGGCGAGGGGAACTGCTGCACGCCGGTCGCCCCGGAAGCGAGCGTGCTGAGCACGAGGTGGCGCCGGGCCCGCGTCATCGCGACGTAGACCAGGCGGCGCGACTCGGCGACGTGGGCGTCGCGGCCGCGCGGCAGCACCTCGGTGAGCAGCTGGTCGGGGATGTCGATGCCGCGCTTGTCCGGTCCGGGGAAGTTGGCCCGGGTCATGCCGACCACGAAGACGGCGTCGAACTCGAGGCCCTTGGCCTGATGGACCGTCATCACCTGGACGCCGATCCGCTCGGTGGGCGCGACGCCCTCCCCGCGGTAGCCGATCTCGGCGAGTCCGGCGAGCATCGCGCCGAGGCCGCGGGCGTCCATGGCGGGGTCGCGGGAGGCGATCTCGCGCCCCAGGCGCTCGAGGGCCGCCAGGCCCGCCAGCCGGGCCGAGCCCTCGGCGCCGCCGGCCGCGATGGCGGCGGTGCGCAGGCCCGAGCGGTCGATCGCGACCCGCAGCGCGTCGGCCGGCAGCAGCTCGGCCGCGGCGCGCCCGACCTCGTCGAGAGCGTGGTGGTCGCGGGCCACGCGGCCCACCGCCCCGAGCACCGCCCCGTCGGCCGACGCCGCCGACGTGACCGCGTCGGCCAGCTCGGCCCAGGGGAGGCCGTGGCGGGGATCGGCCCCGATGCGCAGGTGCTCCTGCACGGCCGAGGGGTCGCACGCCGCGCGCAGCCAGGCGACGGCGGCGCGCACCTCGCGCCGCTCGAAGAGGCCGATGCCGCCCCGCACCTGGTGGGGCACCCCCGCGCGCTCGAGGGCCTCCGTGAAGGGCCGCGCCTCCAGCCGGACGGCGCGCATCAGGACGGCCTGCTCCTCGAGGGGGACGCCGTCGCCGGCCAGCTGCACGATGCGGTCGACCACCGCGCGGGCCTGGCCCTCGGGGTCGGGGGCGATCCAGAACCGGGGCGGCGGGCCCACGGCCGACTCCAGCGCCATGCTCTGCTTGGGCGCCCGGTCGGCGATGGGCTCCACGACCGCCGTGGCGGCGTCGAGGATCGACTGGGTGGAGCGGTGGTTGCGCTCCAGCCGCAGCTCGGCGGCGGCCGGGAAGCGCCGGCGGAAGTCCAGGATGTTCTTCGCCGAGGCGCCGCGGAAGCGGTAGATGCCCTGGTCGTCGTCGCCCACCACGACCAGGCTCTCCGCGTCGCCGGCCACCGTGTAGAGCAGCTCCGCCTGGGCGTGGTTGGTGTCCTGGAACTCGTCGACCAGAACGTGCCGCGCGCCCGCGCGGGCGGCCTCGCGCCGGTCGGGGTGCACCCGCAGCAGCTCAAGCGCGCGCACGATCGACAGCCCGAAGTCCTCGAGCCCCGACTCGGCGAGCCAGCGATCGTGCAGCTCGTAGACGCGGGCGATCTCGAGCTCGCGCCGCGCCCGGTGGGCCGCCGACCCCGAGGCCGCGCCGGCCACCGCCGCCTCGGCCCAGCGGCGGTAGTCCTCGGCCGAGACGAGCTGGTCGCGGCAGGCGTCGATCCGCTTGACGAGGTCCTCGACCATCCGGGCACGGTCGCCGCGCAGGTCGTGCAGGCGCAGGTCGAGCTCGTCGAGGCGGTCGAGCAGCATCAGCATGCGGTCCTCGGTGCGGGCGACCGACACCGAGGGCAGCAGGCCGCGCTCGACCCCGTGCACACGGGTGATCTCCTGGGCGTAGGAGTGGAAGGTGGTCACGCGAAGCGTCTCGTGCGAACCGCCGAGCAGCTCCTCGGCACGCGCCCGCAGCTCCACGGCGGCCTCGCGGGTGAAGGTCAGCGCGAGGGCCCACGAGCCACGCGAGGCGCCGGCAGAGCACCCGCGTCTTGCCCGCCCCGGCCCCCGCGAGCACGATGGCGGGGCCTCCCGGATGGGTGACGGCGGCGTGCTGCTCGGGGGTCAGGTCTGCCGGCACGGACCGGTCATGGTAGCCCTCCCGCCGGACGCTCCGGGAGGTGACATCCCGTCACGGGGACCGCTGGTAGCATCGGCCCCCGTGGCCGACGTCCGACCCTTCCGAGCACTGCGGTACACCCCGGCTGCCGGCCCCCTCGCGGACCTCGTCGCGCCCCCCTACGACGTCATCTCGGCCGACGAGAAGCGCGGGCTCCTCGCCCGCAGCGCGTACAACGCCGTCCGGCTCGAGCTGCCCGAGATCGCCTACGAGGAGGTCGCCGGGCTGATCGCGCACTGGCGCGACGACGAGGTCCTCGAGGCGGCCTCCGCGCCGTGCGTCGTTGCCTGGACCCAGACCTTCACGCTGGCCGACGGCGTGCCGCGGGAGCGGCGGACGCTGCTCGCCACGGTGGGCCTCGAGCCCTACGAGGCGCGCGTCGTGCGCCCGCACGAGCGCACGCACGCCGGCCCGAAGGAGGACCGCCTGCGGCTGATCCGCGCGGTTCGGACCAACATCTCGCCGGTCTTCGGCCTCTACCCCGATGCCGAGGGCACCGCCTGGGCGGCCGCCGCGGTGAGCGGGCCGCCGCAGGCCGAGGCCACCGACCGCGACGGCACCGTGCACCGCTTCTGGGTGGTGGACGACCCGGACGCCCTCGAGGCGCTCACGGCCGCGATGGCTGACCGCTGGATCCTGATCGCCGACGGCCACCACCGGTACGAGACCGCGCTCGCCTACCGCGACGAGCTGCATGCCGCGGGCGAGGGCCCCGGGGCGCACGACCGGGTGATGATGGGCCTGACGGCGCTCGACGACGACGGGCTCGTGGTGCTGCCGACGCACCGCCTGCTGACCCGCTGGCCCGAGGGCGCCGAGAGCGCCTTCGCGTCGGTCGATGTCCCCGGCCTCGACGACCTGACCGCCGCCCTCGCCGCGGCCCCCGAGGACGCCCCTGCCTTCGGCCTGGTGCGACCCGGGCGGATCCAGCTGCTCACCGGCACGGCCGACGCGAGCCTCTCGGCCGCCCAGCAGCTCGACGTGGCCGCCATCGAGCGGGAGATCCTCGTGCCGCACCTCGGGGCCGACCAGGCGGCGCTGGCGCACGACGAGGCGCTGTCCTATACCAAGGACGCGGCGGAGGCTCTCGCCCTGGTGGAGTCGGGCGCGATCGCCGCCGCCCTCGTGCTGCGCGGTATCCCGAAGTCGGCCGTCGCCGCCGTCGCGGAGGCCGGCGAGACCATGCCCCAGAAGTCGACCTACTTCTTCCCCAAACTGCTGACCGGCGTGGCGTTCCACTCGCTGGTCGATGACTGAGGGCCCGGAGACCGACCACGACATCTGGCTCGCCGCATTCCGGCGGGCCTGCGACCGGATCGGTGCGGCGGCGGCGTCGATGCCGCCCGCCGAGCGGCGGGCGCCCACCGGCGACGGAGCCGGCGGCGACGTGACGGTGATGATCGACCGCGTGGCCGAGGACATCGTGATCGACGAGCTCCGCGCGCTCGGCCTGCCGTTCACGCTGGTCAGTGAGGAGGTCGGCACGGTCGCGATCGCCGGGGGCGGGCCGCCGGTGGTGGTGGTCGACCCGATCGACGGGAGCGTCAACGCGAAGCGGGGCCTGCCCGTCTTCTGCACCTCGATCGCGCTGGCGGAGGGCCCCGCCATGGGCGACGTGGTGCTCGGCCTCGTACGCGACCACGGCTGCGGCGAGGAGTGGACGGCGACGCGCGGGGGCGGCGCCCGCCTCGGCGGCCGGCCGTTCACCGCCGAGGGCGGCGCCGGATCGGACGGCCACCTCGAGCTGCTCCTCGTGGAGGGCGCCTTCCCCGCGCGTCTCGCGGGGATCGTGGAGATGCTCGACGGCCGCGTCGGGCGGATCCGCGCGCTGGGCTCGCTGGCCCTGTCGCTCTGCCACACCGCCGCGGGGCGGGGCGACGCGATGGTCTGCCTGGGACCCGGTCGCACGGTCGATGTGGCGGCGGCCCAGCTCGTCGCCCGCGAGGCCGGCCTTCACGTCGGCCTGCCGGACGCGGCCGCCCTGCCCGGCGTGCCGCTCGACCTGGAGACGCGCTTCCACGTGACGGCGGCGCACGACGCGACCACGCTCGACCTGCTCGGCCGCGTCGCCGCGCGATAGGACCCGGATCCGCGCGGACCGGGAGCAGCCGCTCGGTCTCAGTCGTCCCGGGGGACCCGCATCGAGACCAGGCTCGGGCTGACCGTCAGACCCGGCTCCGGCCCGCCGAGCGCCTGGAAGACCGTGCGGCCGATGCCCACCACGGCGGCGCCGTGGCGCGGCCGGGGGCTGCGCGGCAGCGAGCGCCAGGTGCGGCTGCCGGGGTCGTAGGCGTCGACCGCGGCGATGGTGCCGCCGGGCGCCTCCCCGCCGACGGCCACCACCTGGCGGTCGGCGGTCGCCGCCCCGCCGCCGCCGCGGGGCGTCGGGGCGTCGGGCAGCGCCGACCAGCCGCGGGCCACGGGGTCGTAGACCTCGGCGGTGCGCAGGTTGCTGTAGATCCCGGCGGTGCGCCCCCCCACCGCGTAGATGCGCCCGCCGAGGGACGTGACACCGAGGTGCTCGCGCGGAGGGCTGAGCCCCCGGAACCGCCGCCACGTCAGCGTGCGCAGGTCGAGGTAGAGCGACGTGTCGGCCAGCGCGCCCGCCCCGGGCCCCCGCGTGCCCCCAACCACGTAGAGCCGGTTCCGGACGATCGCGGCTCCCCCTGCGGCGCGCGCCTCGGGCATCGCCGGGAGAGGGTGCCAGCGCCGGTCGAACAGGACCCAGGCCGTGTCGGCGGCCTGCGCGCCGTCGGCGCCCGCCCCGTAGCCCCCGGCGACGTAGAGCCGCCCGCCGCGGGAGACGGCCATCGCGTGGTGCCGGGGCGCGGGCAGATCGGGCAGGCGGATCCAGCGCTGGCGGCGGGGGTCGTAGAGATCGACACGGGCCGACGGGGCGCCGGCGGCGGTGAGGCCGCCGACCGCGGCGACCCTGCCCGACAGGGCGGCGCCGGCGACCTCGGTGCGGGCCTCCCCCGCGGGCGCGAGGACGCGCCAGGCCGGACCCGGGTCCGAGCACCCCGCGAGCGCGGCCATCGAGAGAAGCACGGCGAGGAGGTGGCGCACGAGGGCTCCAGCGTACTATCCGGTGGCCGGAGACCGGGCAGGAGGTGCGATGGGACTCTTCCGCAACCGCGGAGTCAGCGACGACGAGCGCGACCGGATACCACCGGGTCAGCACCTCGTGCGCGATTTCCCCGTGCTCCACGCCTCCGGCATCCCCTACCGGAGCGCGCCTCCCGACTGGGACTTCCGGATCACGGGGCTCGTCGAGACTCCCCTGCGCTGGACGATGCAGGAGTTGCGCGCGCAGCCGGTCACGAGCGTGACCTGCGACATCCACTGCGTGACGAGCTGGTCGAAGCTCGACACGCGGTGGGAGGGCGTCGCGGTCGCCCCGCTGCTGCGCGAGCTCGGAATCCACGAGCTCGCCACCCACGTCGTCGCCCACGCGGAGGAGGGCTACACGGCGAACATGCCCTTGCAGGCCCTGCTCGCCGACGACGTGCTGCTCGCCTACCGCTTCGACGGCCGGGAGCTGGAGCCCGAGCACGGCGGGCCCCTGCGGCTGCTGCTGCCGAGCCTCTACTTCTGGAAGAGCCCGAAGTGGCTCCGGGGGCTGGAGCTGCTCGACCACGACCAGCCGGGCTTCTGGGAGCGCCTGGGCTACAACAACGACGCCGACCCCTGGAAGGAGGAGCGCTACGCCTTCTGACGCCGACCCCGACGACCTGCACGAGTTCGACCAGATCCAGCGCGTCACGCAGATGGTCGGGCGGATGGCCGCCATCGGCTTCCCGGTCTGGATCCTCCTCCTGTTCCTGTTCCCGTTCACCGGGCTGGGACCGCTGCTCTGCCTGACGGGGGCGACCCTCGTCACCGCCGGCGTCCTGGTGTGGACCGAGCGGCGCCGCGGCCGCCGGGGCGGGGACGAGGACCGGGACGCGGCGGCGCCCGACGCGCCGCGCGCCCCGATGGGCGCCCTCGCGGGTGCCGGCATCGCGATGGGCGTGGTGGTGCTGCTCGTCTACGTGATCTTCGTCATCCGCTCCGCCTGAGACGCACTCCGCGCGACGGATCGTGGGCCATGCGGGCCGGGGAAGCGTAGGGTGCCCTCCATGAGCCCAATGGTCCCCATGGTCGTCGAGCAGACGTCGCGCGGAGAGCGCGCCTTCGACATCTACTCGCGCCTCCTGAACGAGCGCATCGTCTTCCTCGGCACACCCGTGGACGACCAGATCGCCAACCTGATCGTGGCCCAGCTGCTCCACCTGGAGAGCGAGGACCCCGACAAGGACATCTCCATCTACATCAACTCGCCGGGCGGGTCGGTGTACGCCGGGATGGCGATCTACGACACGATGCAGTTCATCAAGCCGGACGTCGCGACCATCTGCTGCGGCATCGCGATGAGCATGGGCGCGCTCCTGCTCGCCGCCGGTGCCCACGGCAAGCGCATGGCGCTGCCGAACGCCAAGGTGATGATCCACCAGCTCTCCGGCGGCTTCAGCGGCCAGTCGAGCGACATCGAGATCCACGCGCGCGAGCGCCAGCTCGACGAGATCATCGCCAAGCACACCGGCCAGCCGATCGAGAAGGTCAGCGCCGACACCGAGCGCGACTACTTCATGAGCGCCGAGGCGGCCGCCGAGTACGGCATCGTCGACCGGGTGATCACCTCGCACTGAGCGGGAGAGATCTCTATTCGGGACAGGCAAGCGGAGTGTCCTCCAGCCAGCCTCGAACGACCGAGAGTTCTTGGCAGTTCTCGGATAGTTGCCGCCGAAGTTGGTCTCGGGATGCCTTCGAAAGGCTCCAGCCGAGGGGCGGCTCATCGTTGGGTGACGCCCTCGGGTAGACGCTAACTGCCCGTCCGCCCACCCGAAACTCGAGCGCGGCCTCTTGCCGGGCTCGCGCCTCGCGAGATCCCACAGATGCGGAAACAGCCCTTAGTGGAGTCGCAATCTCACCGGTGCGCCCGCCAAGAGACGGCTGGGGGTCGGCGAAATGGTTGTCTATCTGCAAGAACACGGGCTTGACGAACGGCTCCGCCGGTTCCGATGAGGCCCTGCCGTCCTGCGCTCGACGTGCGCGCGTAGCCGCACGGGCGTTCTGCGCGGCGACATCGTCCTCGACCGCCCTCCAAAGCTCCGCGATGGCTCCGGCCCCGCTGTTGTCAAATATTCCACCGTCCACGACGTTGACTTGCGGCGTGCCCGTCCGGCACCCAGGTTGCAATCTGCCGGACGGCGAGACGAACGGAAAGCGGGCCGAGAGAAGCGCTGCCGTTGACAGCCGAATATCTTCCTTCGGGCACAACACGTCGACGAGGTCTTCTGTCGAGCTGAGCGCCCACCCGCGCGCTTCGGCAGGTCCGTTGGCTCCGGTCGATCGCGGGTGCGCTTCGAGATCTCGCACACCGAGGCACTCGTCTACGCGCCTCCCCCCGTTGCGTAAGAACTGCCGCTGCTCGACGCTCACGTTTAGCGCCGACGTGTTGAAGCGGCAGCCGTCCTGAACAGTTGTGCCGTTGAGGACGAGGTAGGGGATTGGCGCAACCTTGCGCCACTTCTCAAGTTCAAGGAAACCGACGTGAAGTGGGTTCGCGGTGGCCCCCCATGAGCTTTCCCAAGCCACCTCCAGCGCATCGGCGCGATTGGCGATGTCGTCGCTACGGATGAAAGCAAGGGGCAGATCCCGGAAGAGACCCGCCGCGAGAATCGGACCCAGGAAGTCGTCGCCTGCCGTACGGTCAACCCAATCGGGGTCCCGGCGACTCCCCGGCTGAGAATCAAGCCGCTCGCTTCTGATCAGGTCCGCGGTATAGGTCGCGAGACCGAAGGAGCCACCTGACGCTCCGCTGGCCAGGAAGATCGCGGACGCCACTCTCCTCCGATCCCACGGGGTCCGGACGGGACACACATCGACACCTTCTCGGCCGTTGACGATGCAGTCCATCGTGAGGGCGGTCCAGTAGCCGGCGCGGGCGCCCCCACCCGACGCGGCGATGAAGACCATCGGCAGCACCTTCGTCGGCCCGCTCTCACGCTTCGCGTTCTGGAGCCATGTCGTGAAGGCCCGGGCTACGGGGTCGGTACCAGCCTCGGGCGGGCGCGACAGGGGTTCATGGGGGGCGGGTCTCCCGAAGGCTGCCACGGTGCTCGCTTCGGCCACCTTTGCTGAGAGAAGCCGGACGTTGTAGCGCCTGCCATCGTCGTCAGAGGCGGACGCGACGAGGAGCCACAGACCGAGCAGCACTATCAACGGAGCCCTAGTCATGCCGAACGCGGCGAAGGCTCTGCCGGGTGGAAGCCAGTCAACTGCCACGCCGAGTCCATAGGCGAGGACAGCGGCGACGAACATGAAGGCCCCCAGGACGCCGACCGCACCCAACTGATAGCCGAGACCATTAGGGGAGAGCGCAATCGTAAGGGCCGTAGCGGCGGCGAGAACGGCGGCGCACAGGAGCGGCGCGTTCGTGCCCTCAGAGCCGGTGAGTCTCGCCATCAACCAGTTCCGTCCGAGGTAGAGCCACCACCCAACAGCCTGCAGCGCGAGAGCCCAGACGATGCTCAACCAGAGGGAGAGGGCAGGTCTCCCGGTCTCGGAGTAGGCAATCTGAGATACGCCGGCGCTCATGAGTGCCAAACCGAGCGCGATGAGGGGGGTAGCCGCGATCGCCGCGGCGACCGCGACGGCCGCCGCATCTCGGGGCGGCTCACGCATACCGAGTGCCGGACGGCCGATCGACGGAAGGAATCGACCGATCAAGGTGACCGTAGCGACCATGACCCCGAGCACGATCAAGCCTCGCCCGTCGTGCGTCGCGTTGTCCCCGTAGAGGCCGACACCGATCGAGCCTGCGCTGATCGCTAGTCCGACGCCCTCTAAACGGTTGAAGCCGAACACCCCAGGGTCAACCCAGTGGTCGGCCGGTCCCCGCGGGGAGGCTGCGCGCCCGAGCAGAGCCCAGCCGCCCCCGAACAACGCCAACGAGAAGAGCACGATCCAGGCAGTTCCAACGGCCGCGTGCCCCAGGTCATCCGGCCAGCCCCGAAGAACGTCGGCACTCTGTTGGGCGGCGACAGGCAGAAGCATTACCGCGGCAGCGAAGATACCTGCCAAGGCGCATTGCCCCCTGAGGATTACCAGTCGTCGCCAGGCGAGCCGAGCGCGACTCCTTGCGTTGGGCCTGCTCGGGGATCCGTCGCTGCCTGGGGAGCGCATGACTGCGACGAGGTGCACGAGCAAGCCGAGGAGGGCGAGGACGAACGCGAGCGACTTGCACCAGGAGGCCGCCGTGAGGAACTCAGCCAAGTTGGGGTCGACGACTGATGCCCTTCCGCCACCCCAGAGTCCTAGTCCGTGAAGCGTGACGAAGCTCAGCCCGTTCTCCGTTAAGTCGAACGCGAGGTAGAGGACGAGAGCGAGTAGAACGAAAGCCGGACGAGGGGGCGTCGTCCCACGTTCGAGCGCGGCGACAGCGCGGGCGAGGAGCGCCCAGAGGAGAAGTGCCAGTACCACGGCAAAAACCACATCGACGAGGAGGTACCACGTCACCACTGTCCCGGCGGAGGTGAAACCGGAGGGACGATCCGTGGTCCACGCGGCCACCGCATCGAGGGCCCGCTCCGGCTTCCAGGGAGGCAACATCGTGACGAGATCGCCCATGCCGTAGGCCGAAGAGCCCTGTGGATGCATCCCCCGCAAGACGTCGTCAAGACGGGAGAGAACGACGAACAGCGGCAGGGCCAAGGCGACCAGCACGGCGGCCATGCGCGGCGGCGGGGCTCGCCGACCCGTAGTGGCCGTCGTTGATTCAGTCACGCATCGCCCCTCCCCTCCGGACGGCGCGGCCCGGTGGGGAGAGAATATATGGCGGACCTACGGAACTGGACTAAGACCTCAGACCGGGACCTCGCGCACCTCGACGGTGACCGCCATGCCCTGGGTGGGCGGGCCGAGGTAGCTCCCGCGCAGCGGGGGGACGTCGGCGTAGTCGCGGCCCGACGCCAGGCGTACGTAGTGCTCGTGCGCCGGCTCGGGGTGGGTGGGGTCGAACTCCACCCAGCCGAGGCCCGGGATGGCCAGCTCGACCCAGGCATGGCTCTCGCCGGG
>LNEQ01000049.1 GCA_001464995.1 Actinobacteria bacterium Ga0077541 | reverse complement strand
GAGGTCCTCTCCCGACGGCGGCCAGCTGAGACCCGAACCTATGAACCGGCCCGGACGGATCGGATCACCCGATCCACGTGGGAGGTTGTCCGATGAGCATCCTCCGCACCGCCGCGCGCGGGGCCGCAGCGGGGGCCGTGGCGGCGGCGGCGTGGGCCGCCGTGGAGCCGTTCGCCGCCCGCGCCTTCGGCACGAGCTACACCGACGTGCGGCTCCTGGGGCGCGTCGCCGCGCCGGAGCGCTGGGCGTCCGCGGGCGCGGCGGTCCACGTGGCCAACGGGGCCGGCTTCGGGGCGCTCTTCGCGCTGGCGGGGCGCGGCGGCCTGCGCGACGGGCTGGCCTGGACCGGCGTCGAGACGCTGGCGACCTGGCCCGGCATGGCGCTGATGGACCGGATCCACCCCGACCGCCGCTCCGGTCACTGGCCGCGCCCGCTGCTGACCGACCGGCGCGTCTTCGCCCAGGAGGTCGCGATGCACGCGCTCTTCGGCCTGGTGCTCGGCGCCATGACGCGCGAGGGCCGCCGGGGCTGACCGCCCTGTGCTACCAGCGCTCGGGCACCCGGGCGACCTCGTGGGGCACGGGATCGGGCTTCGGCATCGCGCCGCGCTTCGGGAGCGCCACCTTCTTGTCGCGTCGCCGTGCGGGGATGTGGTCGAGCAGGTGCTGGATCAGGTTGAGCCGCGCGCGGCGCTGGTCGTCGGCGTCGACGATGAACCAGGGCGCCTCGCGGGTGTCGGTGCGCTCGAGCATCTCGTCGCGCGCGGCGCTGTAGTCGGCGTACTTGCCGCGCGCCTCCAGGTCGATGGGGGAGAGCTTCCACCGCTTGGTGGGGTCGGACGCGCGCTCCTGGAAGCGCTCCTCCTGCGCCTCCGCGCTCACCTCGAGCCAGTACTTGACCAGGATCAGCCCGTCGCGGACGAGCATCCGCTCCAGGTCGGGCACCGCCCGCAGGAAGACCTGCGCCTGCTCCTCGGTGCAGAACCCCATCACCCGCTCGACGCCGGCGCGGTTGTACCAGCTGCGGTCGAAGAGGACGAGCTCGCCCGCGGAGGGCAGGTGCGCGACGTAGCGCTGGAAGTACCACTGGCCCGCCTCGCGCTCGGTGGGCGTCCCCAGCGCGACGACCCGGTAGGCGCGCGGGTTGAGCTCGGCGCTCAGGCGCTGGATCGTGCCGCCCTTGCCGGCCGTGTCGCGCCCCTCGAAGACCACCGCGACGCGCATGCCCTCGTGGCGGATGGCGGCCTGCAGGTCGACCATCTCGGCCTGCATCCGCACGAGCTCCGCCTCGTACTCCTTCCTGCCCAGCTTCCCCATGGCCGGCCTCCCCGGTTCGTCGTCACATGGACCCTAGGGTTTCCAGGACTCCCACCTCCCGGGGCGAAGTCGTCCCCGTGCGATCCGACGGTCCCTCCACGCGTGCGGTCCTGCGCGTCCTCGCGGTGTTCGGCTTCGTCCTTGCGGGGCTCTGGCTGCTGTGGGTCTCGCGCGGGGTGATCACCTGGCTCGCGATCGGGGCCTTCCTCGCCGTCGCGATCAACCCGCTGGTGACGGTCCTGCACCGGCGCCTGCGCCTGCGGCGGGCCGGGGCGATCCTGGTCGTCTACCTCCTGCTGACCGCCGTCATGGCCGGGGCGGCCCTGTTGTTCGTGCCGCCGCTGATCGACGCCGGCGAGCAGGCCACCCAGGACGTGCCGGTGTACGTCGACCGGCTGGCCGAGTCGAGCGTGGTCCAGGATCTCGACGAGGAGTACGGAGTGCTGGAGCGGCTGGAGGCCGAGGCGACCTCGGCGCTCGAGGGCATCGCCGGGCCCGACACGGCGTTCGAGCTGGCCTCGCGTGTCATCAACGGCCTGCTGGCCCTGGTCAGCATCGCCGTCATCTGCTTCCTGCTCAGCCTCTACGGCCCGAAGCTCCGCACCTGGGTGCTCGACCTGGCGGAGGGGGAGGCGCACCAGCGGCTCGAGCGCGTCTGCGACCGCGTCTACCGGGTCATCTCCGGCTACGTGCTCGGCATCCTGTTGGTGGCGACGACCGGCGGCTTCGCCGCGTGGTTGTTCCTCACCGCACTCGGCGTGCCCTTCGCGCTCCTGCTCGCCTTCTGGGCGGGGCTCGCCTCGCTGATCCCGCTCGTCGGCGCGACCGTCGGCGGCGTGCCCTACATCGCGGTCGCCTTCTTCCAGAGCTGGCAGGCCGGCGTCGCCGCGATCGTCTTCCTGATCGTCTACCAGCAGGTCGAGAACAACGTCTTCCAGCCGGTCATCCACCGCTTCACGGTGCAGCTGAACCCGCTCTGGATCATCCTCGCGGTGCTCGTCGGCGCCAACGTTCTGGGCATCTTCGGGGCGCTGATCGCGATCCCGGTCGCCGGCATCGCCCAGGTGCTGATCCAGGAGTGGTGGAGCACGCGGACGCCCGCCAGGCGCGCCGGAGGGCCCCTGACGCCGATCGACGAGGCCGCGCCCGGGCCCTGAGCGCGCGCGGCGGCGGCGGCCGTCCACCGGTCGCCGACCCTCCCGGGCCGCGCGCCTGATCCGGTGGTCCAATTGGGCGCCGGCGCGTCGTCCAATTGAACCATCGCCCCGAAACGCCTGCACAGGGCGGGAACGACGGCGGACCACCGGGGCGAGGCACTAGCATCGGGCCGTGGACCCGCGGAGCGCCGAGCTGCTGGAGCTGCCCGTCGTCCGGGAGCGTCTCGGGGGGCTGACGTCGTTCGCCGGCGGGCGGGCGCTCGCCCTCGCGCTGAGCCCCTCCGCCGACCCGGACGAGGTGGCCGCGCGCATCGCGCGCACCGAGGAGGCGCGGGTGCTGCGCGACCGCGGGATCAGTCCGCCCGGGGGCGCCTACGACATCCGCGAGGCGGTCGCCCTCGCCGCCCGCGACGCGACGCTCGACGCGGAGGCGCTGGCTGAGGTGCTCGCCACGCTCGCCATCTGGCGGGAGACCGTCGAGGCGGTCGCGCCCCTCGACGACCTGGCGCCCCTCCTGGCCGCCGTGGTGACCGCGCCGGTCGCCGCGAGCGCGCGGAGGGTCGAGACGGCCCTCGAGAGGGCGCTCGATCCGCACGGGGGCCTCCTCGACACCGCCTCGCCCGAGCTCGCGTCGGCCCGTCGCCGCCTCACGGCCGCCCGCCGCGCCGCCGCCGAGCTGCTGCGCGACCTCCAGGTGCGCCTGCGGCCCCATCTGCAGGAGTCGTTCACCACGCTGCGCGGGGGCCGGCCGGTGCTCGCGGTGAAGGCGTCCTCGCGCTCGGCGGTGCCCGGCATCGTCCACGACAGCTCGGGCTCGGGCGAGACGATCTTCGTGGAGCCGATCGCCCTCGTCGAGGCCAACAACCGCACCCGCGAACTGGCCGCCGAGGAGGCGGAGGAGCAGGAGCGCATCCTGCGGATGCTCTCCCGGCTCGCGGGAGAGGAGCGCGCGGTGCTCGACGCCGTCACCGAAGCGCTCTCCGATCTCGACCTGGCCCTTGCGGCGAGCGCCCTCTCGGCCGCCTGGAAGGGGTGCCGCGTGGAGCCGTCCGACGAGGTCGACCTGCGCGCCGCCCGCCACCCGCTGCTCGATCCGGCGACCGCGGTGCCGATCGACCTGCCGCTCACCGGCACGCGGGCGCTGGTCGTCTCGGGGCCGAACACCGGCGGGAAGACGGTGGCGCTGAAGACACTCGGCCTCCTGGCGATGCTGCACCAGTGCGGCCTGCGCGTGCCGGCCGAGAGCGCCCGCCTTCCGGTGTTCGACCGCGTCCTGGCCGACATCGGCGACGATCAGTCGATCTCCGAGAGCCTCTCGACGTTCTCGGCCCACGTGCGCCGGATCGTCGCGATCGCCGGCGTGGCCGGCCCCCGCTCGCTGGTGCTGCTCGACGAGCCCGCCGCCGGCACCGATCCGGACGAGGGCTCCCGCCTGGCCCAGGCCGTGATCGAGCGGCTCGTGCAGCAGGGAGCGCTGGTGCTCGCCACCACGCACCATCCCGAGGTGAAGGCCTGGGCCAGCGCGGCACCGCATGCCGCCAACGCCGCGGTGGGAGTCGACGTCGAGACCTTCCGGCCCCTCTACTCGCTGAAGCTCGGCGAGCCGGGCGCATCGCATGCCCTGGCGATCGCGGAGGGGCTCGGCCTCGACCCGGAGGTGGTCGAAGCCGCCCGCCACGCGGGCCCGCCTGAGCGCCGGGCCCTCGAGTCGCTGCTCACCGAGGCCGCCGGGGCGCGGGCCGCCGCCGACCGCGAGCTCGCCGCCGCGCGCGACGCGCGACTGGCCGCCGAGGCCGCCGAGGCCGGGGCCACCGAGCGGGCGCGCGAGCTGGAGCGCCGCATCGCCGCATCGCGCGAGCGCGCCGAGGCCGAGAGGGCGGCCGCCCGCGCGCGCGCCGAGTCGGAGCTGTCGGGCCTCACCCGCGAGCTGGCCGAGCTGCGCCGGGCGATCTCCGAAGCGCGGCGCGAGGAGGCCGGCCGCGCGGCCGAGACGGCGGCGCCGGCGGGCGAGCGCGCGCGCGAGCGCGATCGCCGCCTGGGCGCCGCGTCGCTCTCGGCGGCGCGGGCCCGCGCCGCGCTGCGCGCGCCGATCCCCGAGGCGCCGGCCGAGCCGGTCGCGGTGGGGGATGAGGTGATCGACCCCGAGATGGGCTTCCGCGGCCGGATCGTGGCGATCGACGGCGGGCGCGCCGAGGTGCAGGGCGGCACGGCGCGCATGCGCCTGCCGGTCGCCCGGCTGGTCCGTGACCGGGCGGCCGCTCGCCGGCCCCCCGAGCCGGAGCCCCCGCCTCCGCCGCCGCCCTCGGGCCCTGCGGCCTCGTTCGAGATCGACGTGCGCGGCCGGCGCGCCGAGGAGACCCGCGGCACCGTCCGCGAACGCATAGACGCGGCGGCCATCGCCGGGCTGCCGAGCGTGAGGGTCATCCACGGTCACGGCACGGGTGCCCTCCGCAACGTGGTGCGCGAGGAGCTGGTCAGGCACCCGCTGGTGGCGCGCGCCGAGCCGGCCCCGCCCGATCAGGGCGGGGACGGCGCGACGATCGCCTACCTCACCGACTGAGAGGGCCCCGGAGGACCCTCCGGATCAGCCGGGGAAGGGGAGCTCGGAGATGCCCTTCAGCACGTTGACCGTGGGGGCCATCGTCCGGAACGCCTCGTCCTTCTGCAGCACGCCGACGGTCGAGACCGGCGTCTCCTGCATGCGCGAGAGCATCGAGGCGGCATCACGCGAGCGCGGGACCGCCTTGTAGGTCGAGACCAGGATGGCGTCGTAGCCGCCGTCCTTGGCCAGCTCGAGGGGCTTGGGCCACGTCGGATCGACGACCTCGACGTCCCAGCCCTTCTCCTGCAACTTGCCGACGGCGGCCTCTGAGCCGGGGAAGCGGACCTTCCCGTCCTTGTTGAGGACCACGTCAGTGGGAACGGTGACGAACAGTAGTTTTGGCATAGGACGGGAGATTACCGACTTGCGTAGCCGCTCGTCGGACGCCTTCGTCTGGGCGGTGAGGGAGACCACGGCCGGCGCGACATCGCTCGCAACGGTCGCCACGAACGGGATCGAGGCTGTAGATTGCTCGCGCCGGCGGGTCCCGTGTGCAACCCGCCCTGCAGTCACACACGCCAGACGATGCGACCCCAGGGGGGCTCAATGTCAGTCGATATTCCCGCGAAGTCTTTTCTTCAGACCGTCGGGGACCGCCGCAGCATCCGCTACTACGACCCGGACAAGAAGGTCGAGGATTGGAAGATCCAGACCATCCTCCAGTCGGCTCGTCTGGCCTCCTGCCAGGGGAACATCAACGCCACCGAGGCGATCGTCGTCGAGCGCGGCAACTCTGATCTCTGGGACGAGATCGAGGAGTGCGTCTCCGGCTTCAACGTGCAGATCATCAACCAGAGCTCGCACCTGATCTTCTGGCTGACGAACCTGAACGCCTGGTACGGCCGCGCCAACGACGGTCTCTCGACCCTCTCGCTGTCGGGCGCGCTCACCAAGTACCACGGCTGGAACTACGAGTTCACGATGACGCAGACGGTCCCGCGTCTCATGAGCTTCCCGACCGAGCGCACGGAGAACCTCCTGCGGTTCGAGACGGGTCAGGCCGCCGGCGCCGCGACGCTCGCCGCCTCGGCGCTCGACATCGGCAGCATCCTCATCGCCTTCGGCCGCAAGCCGGGCGGCGTCGAGAAGGCCTTCGGCCTCACGCCGAACCTGAAGTTCACCTGGGCGCACGCCTTCGGCTACCCGCTCGAGGACTTCAAGGC
>LNEQ01000048.1 GCA_001464995.1 Actinobacteria bacterium Ga0077541 | reverse complement strand
GCCAAGGAGGTCACCCGCCTCATGAACGACGATGACTGGGACTTCGGCCCCAACATCAAGGCGCGCGCCGAGCAGGTCCTCGCCCAGGGCGGTCTCCCGGACTACCCTGAGGAGATGACCGAGACGTTCAAGAAGCTCCTCGAGGAGCACAACATCGACACCACGAAGTACCTGGGCTAGCACTCCCCTCGTACCGGCTGGTTCCGCGGCCCCCGACCTTCGCGAGAAGGGGCTCATCCAGCAGCAGGCGCCGCTGCCCGGCCGCATCGAGGACATCACGGCGATCGCCGAGCGCTTCGGCC
>LNEQ01000047.1 GCA_001464995.1 Actinobacteria bacterium Ga0077541 | reverse complement strand
GTCGCGACCAGCGGCCCATCCGGCTCCGAAGCGGCGTAGGCGCCCGCCAGGTACCCGGCGAGCAGCAGCATCGCGAGCGGCGCCGTGACCTGCCCGACCTCCTGCTGGCGCCCCACGAGCGCCCCGAGCGCGCCGTAGGCGGCGGCGTAGAGCGCGTAGCCCGCGACGAACCACGCCAGCCCCCAGCCGAGCGTGCTCGCCGTGGCGTCGGGGAGATCGACCGCGCCGATCGCGAGGGCGGCGACCAGAGCCGGCGCCGCGGCGACGAGGAGCTGCGCAAGCGACAGCAGGCCGATGCCGGCGACCTTGCCCACGAGAAGGTCGATCGGGCGCAGACTGGCGAGCAGCACCTCGGAGACCCGGCTCGTCTTCTCCTCGGCGACCCCGCTCGCCACCATGGTGCCGGCCAGAAGGAGCGCGACGTAGAGGACGAGGGCGACGAGGAATCCGACGCTCGTGTCGCCGTCCGGCGGGCTGAGATCGGGGTCGATGACCCGCACGTCCACGACAGGAGGGCTCGTCAGCTCCTCGACGCGGGCGGTCGTCACCCCCGCTCCGCCGAGCGCGGCCCGCAGGCGCGCGAGGGAGACCCCCTGCGAGATGGCGGCGGCGAGCTCGTCCGGGAGTTCCGCGCGGACCACGACCCGGGTGGCGGAGGACCCACCGGCCACGATGACGGCCGCGTCGGCGTCCTCGCCCACCACCGCCGCCTCGGCCGCCGACGGCGAGTCCGCCTCACGCGCACTGAGCTCGAGGCCGACCCCGGTCCCTGCCGCCGCGATCGCGGCGGGCAGGCCGGGCGGGCCGCCGGCCACCACGACCCCGGTCGAGTCGGGACCGTCTCCGTCGAAGACGGCCGGCAGGGCGACCAGGGCCACCGAGGCGACCAGCAGGATGACGGTGGTGATGCGGAAGCTGCGCGACCGCGCGTACTCGCGGATCTCCCTCTCGGCGACCAGCACGGCGCCGCGGCGGCGGCCTCTCACGGGCGCTCCACCGCGTCCATGAAGAGCTCGGTGAGGCTCGGCAGCTCGAGCCCGAAGTCGCGGACCTCGCCGGCGGCGCGCGCGGCGTCGAGGACGGCCAGCGGCTCGACCTCGGGGCCGAGCGACAGGCGCAGCCCATCGGCGCCGGACGACACGATCCGCACCCCGCCGATGCCCTCCGCCCAGCCGTGGCCCTCCCCATTGCCGGTGTGCACCACGACGCGCAGCTCCCGGCGGGGGCTGGCCGCCTTCAGCTCGTCGACTCGTCCGGCCATCACGAGGCTGCCGCGGTCGATCACCGCGACCGACTCGCACAGGCCCTCCACCAGATCGAGCTGGTGGCTGGAGAAGAGCACCAGGCGGCCGGCGCGGGCCGCCTCCTCGGCGATCTCCGAGAGGCCGGCGACAGCCAACGGGTCGAGGCCGGAGAAGGGCTCGTCGAGCACGAGCGCCTCGGGTTCGTGCACCAGCGCGGCGGCGAGCTGGACGCGCTGCTGATTGCCGAGTGACAGCTTCTGCACCTCGTCGCCCGAGCGGTCGCCGATACCGAGCCGCTCGAGCAGCGCGTCGGCGCGGCGCGCCGCGGTCGCGCGATCGAGGCCGGAGAGCCGCGCGAAGTAGACGAGCTGGTCGTGGACGCGCATGTCCGGATACAGACCGCGCTCCTCGGGCATGTAGCCGAAGCGGCGGCGGACGTCGGCGTCGATCGGCGCGCCGCGGTACCGGACCTCCCCCGCGTCGGCGTCGATCACGCCGAAGACGATGCGCATCGCGGTGGTCTTGCCCGAACCGTTCGGGCCCAGCAGCCCGACCACCTGGCCGGCGGGCACCGAGAGGGTCAGGTCGCGGAGCGCGACCCGGTCGCCGTAGCGCTTGCTGAGACGGTCGATCTCCAGCACACCCGATGACTGCCCGTCGCCCACAGCGCCAAACCGCCCGCCCGACGGCCTCAGCCGCCGGTCGCCTTCACGCGGTAGCGCCCCTCCAGGTGGGCGATGATGCGGGCGCGCTGGTCGCCCTGGATCTCCACGACGCCATCCTTGGCCGAACCGCCGGATCCGCAGAGGCGCTTGAGCTCCTTCGCCACGCCGGCCACGTCGGCGGCGGGCAGGCCGGTCACGAGGGTCACGGTCTTGCCCCGGCGGCCGGAGGATGTGCGCCCCACGCGCACGACGCCGTCGCGCGGGACGGCCGGCGACGCGCCGGGCGGACGGCCCGCAGGGGCCCGCTCGGGGCGATCGGGCACACGTCCGCCCTCGCTCGAGTAGACCAGCCTCGTATTGTCGTCGCTTATCGGCGGCATTCGTTATTCCACCTTGGTACTGTCTTCGCGGATGTCCACTCTGACCCCCTCGCGCGCCGATGTCGACGCGCTCGCCGACGACTTCGAGGGCCGGACGGCACAGGAGCTGCTCGCGTGGGCGGTCGACCGTTTCGCCGGCCGGATCGTTCTCACCTGCTCCTGGCAGCACCAGTCGTCGATCCTCGTCGACATGCTGCACCAGCTCGGGGCGAGCATCCGGATCGTCGAGCTCGACACGGGGCTCCTGTTCCCGGAGACCTACGAGACGCGCGACCGGCTGATCGAGAGGTACGACCTCGAGGTCGAGCGCATCGACCCCCGGCAGACCGTCGCCGAGCAGGAGGAGACCGAGGGCCCCGCTCTCTGGAGCCGTGACCCCGACCGCTGCTGCGCGCTGCGCAAGGTGGAGCCCCTCGAGCGGGCGCTGGTGGGGATGGACGCCTGGATCACCGGCATCCGCCGCGCGCAGAGCCCGACCCGCGCCAACGCCCGCATGGTCGAGCTCGACCCGCGCGGCGTCGTCAAGATCCAGCCCCTCGCCGCCTGGAGCGACGAGGACTGCAAGGGCTATCTGTTCGCCCATGACGTCCCGTACAACCCGCTGCACGACCGGGGCTTCCCGTCGATCGGGTGCACGCACTGCACGCGTGCGATCCGGCCGGGAGAGGACTCGCGGGCCGGCCGCTGGGCGGACGCCGAGAAGACCGAGTGCGGGCTGCACGTGCCCGCGCAGGACGCGAACACCAACCGCTGAGAAATCGATCGGGGCCGTCTCGCCCCGGAGGAGGGCGAGAGTGAGCAGCGATCGCACCGGATTCACCCTGTGGTTCACCGGCCTGTCGGGCACCGGCAAGTCGACCATCGCCGAGCTGGTCGGCCCGGAGCTGGGAAAGCGCGGCGCGCTGGTGGAGTACCTCGACGGCGACGTCGTGCGCACCCACCTGTCGAAGGGCCTCGGGTTCTCGAAGGAGGACCGCGACACCAACATCGGCCGCATCGGCTGGGTGTCGAGCCGCCTCACCCGCGCAGGCGCCGTCGTGCTCGTGTCGGCCATCTCCCCGTACGCCGACACCCGCGCCGCCGCGCGCGAGATGGTCGAGGAGTTCGGCTCCTTCGTCGAGGTGTTCGTCGACACGTCCGTCGAGGCCTGCGCCGCACGCGACGTGAAGGGGCTCTACGCCAAGGCGTTCTCGGGCGAGATCAAGGAGTTCACCGGGGTCAGCGACCCCTACGAGGCGCCGGAGAACCCCGAGGTCCACATCCAGACCGAGTCGCAGACGCCGCAGGAGAGCGCCGCCGCCGTCATCGCGGCCCTCGAGGAGCGCGGGCTCATCGGCGGCGCCGTCCCGGCATAGCGATCCCCGGCAGGGCCGACCTCCACTCCCACACCGTCGCCTCCGACGGGTCGCTGGCGCCCGCAGCGCTGGTGGCCCTGGCGGCGGAGTGCGGGGTGGCGGTCCTGGCCGTGACCGACCACGACAGCCTGGCCGGGGTCCCCGAGGCCTGCGCCGCGGGCCGGGTCCTCGGAGTGCGCGTCATCCCGGGCGTCGAGCTCTCGGTGAAGGCCCCCTCGGGGTCGATGCACCTGCTGGGCTACTTCCCCGGGGAGTCGCCCGAGCCGCTGGCGGGCCGGCTGGAGGAGCTGCGCGGCGCTCGTGAGGCGCGGGCCCGGCGCATCGTGGAGCGCCTGGCGGCGATCGGGGCGCCGATCGCGTTCGAGGAGGTCGCCGCCCGCGCCGCGGGCGCGATCGGCAGGCCCCATGTGGCCGAGGCGCTCGTCGCCGCCGGCCACGCGCGCGACCTCCAGGACGCCTTCGACCGCTTCCTCGGCAACGGGGGGCCGGCCGACGTGCCGCACGAGGGCCTCGGGCCCCGCGAGGCGATCGCCCTGGTGCGGGCCTCCGGGGGCGCCGCCGTGCTGGCCCACCCCGGCACGCTGGACATGGGCGCGAAGGAGCTCGGAGCCCTCGTGCAGCGTCTGACCTCGTGGGGGCTGGCCGGGATCGAGGTGCACCGCCCCGAGCACACGCCCGAGCGGCGCAGAGCCTATGCCGAGCTCGCCCACCGCAACCGGATCGTCGCGTCGGGGGGCTCCGACTTCCACCGCCCCGGCGACCTGCTGCGCCCGGGCGACACCGGCGACCCGCCGTTGCCGCCGGACGCCATCGACCGGCTGCTGACGGCCGGTGGGGACCGGCATCCGGTACCGTGAGCGGCATGACAACAGCCACCGGAACGCCCCCCTCCGGCCCGCGCGCGGCCGGCGTCCACTGGGACCTCTCCCCCCTCGTCGCCGACGCCGCGACGGCACGCGCCGGGCTCGCCGAGGCGCTCGAGCGCTCGCGCGCGTTCGAGAGCCGCTACCGCGGCGCGCTCGCCACGATGGACGGCCCCGCCCTCGGCGAGGCCCTCGTGGAGCTGGCCGCCATCGACAACGCGCTCTCGCGCGTGAGCTCGTACGCGCACCTGCGCGAGTCGGTCGATGTGACCAGCCAGGAGAACAAGGATCTCTCCTCGGCGGTCGACCGGGGGCTCGTCGAGGCCGGCAACGCCCTCCGCTTCTTCGACCTCGAGTGGCTCGCCCTGCCCGAGGAGCGGGCCCGCGAGCTGTACGACGCGCCCGAGGTCGCGCCCGACCGCCACTACCTCGTGGCGATGCGCCGCTTCGCCCCGCACACGCTCTCCGAGCCCGAGGAGCGGATGCTGTCCGAGCGCGGCCCGGCGGCGGTCAGCGCCTGGCAGACCCTGTTCGGCCAGATCACCTCGACGCTCGAGGTGTCCTTCGACGCCGGCGAGGGCGACGGTGTGGAGCCCCATACGATCGACCGCCTCCTCGCCCACGTGCGCAATCCCGACCGCGAACTGCGGAGGCGGGCGCTGGAGACCCTCTACGAGGGTCTGGCGCCGCACACCGACACCCTCGCGCACGTCTACGACACCCTCGTGGGTGACCGGCTGGCGATGGACAAGCTACGGGGCTACGCCGCCCCGATGGACCCGACCCACCTGCGTAACGAGCTCCCCGGCCCGGTGGTCGAGGGCATGCTCGACGCGGTCGAGCGCCACTACGGCATCGCGCGCCGCTGGTTCGGCATCAAGGCCGGCATCCTGGGGGTCCCGCACCTCGAGCTGCACGACCAGTACGCGCCGATCGGCGAGGCACGCTCGGTGGCGTACCCCGAGGCCCGGCGGTTGATCGAGGAGTCGTTCGGGCGCTTCTCGCCGCGCATCGCCGACCTCGCCAACGGCTTCTTCGACGAGCGGCGGGTCGACGCCGAGCCCCGCACGGGCAAGCGCGGAGGCGCCTTCTGCGCACCGGTAGCCCAGGACGCCTCGCCCTTCGTGCTGATGAACTTCACCGACCGCATGGACGACGTCATGACGCTGGCCCACGAGCTCGGGCACGGGATGCACTTCGCCCTGGCCTCGGGCGCGCAGACGGCGTTGTCGTTCGGCACGGGAATCGCGCTCGCCGAGGTGCCGTCGACCTTCGCCGAGCTGGTGACCTTCGATCACCTGATGGAGACCGAGACGGACCCGGCCACCCGGCGGTCGCTCATCTCCGAGCGACTCGAGGGCTCGTTCGCGACCGTCTTCCGCCAGACCGTGCTCACGCGCTACGAGCAGCGCGCCTACGCCCTGCGGGCCGAGGGCGGCACGCTCACGGCCGAGCGGCTCTCGGACATCTGGTTCGAGGAGAACGCCAAGTACTACGGCGACTCGGTCGGCCTGCCCGAGGGATACCGGATGGGCTGGTCGTACATCCCGCACTTCATCTCGACGCGCTTCTACACCTACGCCTACGTGTTCGCGCACCTGTCCACGCTGGCCCTCTACGCCCGCTTCCGCGAGGTGGGCCCGGACTTCGTGGACGCCTACATCGGCTTCCTGTCGGCGGGCGGCTCGAAGGCGCCGGTCGATCTGCTGGGCGCGCTCGGCGTGGACCTCGAGGACCCCACGGTGTGGGACCCGGGCTTCCGCGAGATGGAGCGACTCCTGGAGCTCGCCGAGGCGGGGTGACCCCCCCGCCCCGGCGGCCCCGGGGTGGTTCAGCCCTTCGAGGCCTTCTTGGAGGCCTTGAGGGGGTTGAGCGCCTTCTGCACCTGCTCGGGCAGCTCACCGATCGGGTAGAGCTGACGGCCGCACTCGGGGCCGCTGCGCGTCGGGCGCGCGTGGCAGGCCGACGGCGTGCTCCAGACGGCGACGGTCCGGTGGCCGCGCTCGCACAGCAGGATGTTCGCCTGGCGGGCGGGAGCGGCCATGGGCACGGGAATCGCCTCGGCCTGGACCTCCTCCTCGATCGCGGCGACGGGGTCCTCGGGCGTCACGTGAGCCGGCTCGGCCTCGACGTCATCCGCCACGGCGACGGTCCCCTCGGCCGCGGCCTCCTCCTCGGCGGCCGCGTCCACGGCCTGCTCGGTCTCGCTCATGCGCGCTCCTTCGACTGGCTGCTGACCGCGTCAGGATAGCGCGACCCCGAATACGGGTCGCCCTCGTGCCCGGTGGGCAGGTCGCGGCGGCCCCGGAGGCGGTCGAAGTTGGCCATCGAGCGGTCGAAGCCGACGATCGCCGGATCGAGCAGCGCGCGGACGCGCCAGAGCCGGTACTCGGCGAAGTAGCCGGGGCTCACACCGAGGACGCTGGCGAGGCGCTCGAGCTGCTCGGCGGTGGGCGGCGCCCCCGTACCCGAGCACAGCTGGTGCAGCCGCGTGCGGCTGATCGCGATCCCCTCCGCGCGCAGCAGGCTCCCAAGGCCCGACACGGAGATGCCGCGACGGTCCAGGATGGCCGAGATGGCCACCGAGAGCGGTTCGTCACTGACGGCCGGAAGGGGTGGACGGCGGTCGGGCAGCGGGTTCGAGGCCATGGGGAGCGCGGACACTACGGATGGGCGACGGCGAACGAAAGGGCCCGCACGCGAAGATTTTCGTCGTGGATTATCTTCCCCGCCGTGACTGATTCCCTCGCGGGGTTCGACCTCGTCATCCAGGAGGTCGCCGTCGGAGCCCTGACGCTCACGGTGGCGCGCCCGCGCTCGGCCGAGGACCTGATCGACGAGGACGACTACGCCCGCGACGAGCGCCTCCCCTACTGGGCCGAGCTGTGGCCGAGCGCCCACGTCCTCGCCGCGGTGCTCGAGGCCCGCGACCTGACGGGGGCGCGGGTGGTGGAGCTCGGGTGCGGGATCGGCCTGCCCGCGATCGTCGCCGCGCTGCGGGGCGCGGACGTGCTGGCCACCGACTGGTACGACGACGCGCTCGGCTTCGCCCGCGCCAACGCCGGCGCCGCGGGAGCGCGGGTGGCCACGCGTCTGGTCGACTGGAACGCGCCGCCCGCCGACCTCACCGCGGCGGCGGCCGATCTCGTGGTCGGCGCCGACCTGCTCTACGAGGAGCGCAACGGCCCGGCCCTCGCCGGCCTGCTGCCCCTGCTGCTGCGCCCCGGCGGCGAGGCACTGATCGCCGACCCGCGGCGCCCCCACGCCGACGGCCTGCTGCTGCCGCTCACCGCCGCCGGCTGGGGGCACACCAGGACCGAGGTGCGCCACTCCGCGCGCCAGGACGAGTCGGGCCCCGTCATCCATCTGCACCGGCTCGTGGCGCCGGGAGGATGACCATCCGCTTGGTCCGATAAGCTGACCGCTGAGCGTTCCTCGGTAGCTCAATGGTAGAGCATCCGGCTGTTAACCGGAGGGTTGCAAGTTCGAGTCTTGCCCGAGGAGTAGACGAAAGGCCCTGTAAATCAGGGCCTTTCGTGTTTCCGGCAACGGATCGCGGCGGACGCCGTGGTACTGCGGAGGTACTCGCGATGCACACCGTCTTCGACGAGTTTCCGATCAGCTATCGCTGTGGGCGGTGCGGCGCATCCCCCACCGTTGCGCCATCACGAGAGTTCAAGCTCAGGGATTCCTCCGTCGTGGTCGTGGTATGCGGCGACTGTGGAGGACCGACGATGATTACCGCCGGAGTGCTCTCCTCCTCGACGGTCAAGCGGCCGGACGGCCAGTCCCATCGGTTTCGGGACGTCGTGGAACAGATTCCGAGTCCCTCCATCGATGTGTACCCCCAGGGCGTAGTCCCGCCTGCGGTCGCCAGGCGTTACGAGGACGCTCAGAAGGCTATGAACGCCGGCCTCTGGGAACAGGCCATCGGCACGGCCAGAACGGCCGTGCAGGTGATGTGTCGCCTCGAGGATGTGAAGCGGGGGCGTCTCGTCGACGAGATCGAGCGCCTGCTCGAGAAGAAGGGGGCCGAACTCCCCGAACTCGTCAAGTCGATGGCCCATCGGATCCGCGACGGGGGGAATGATGTGCTCCATCCGTCCGACTTGGACTGGACGCCGACGAGCGAGGAGGCGGAGGAGTCCCTCCAGCTTCTCCGAGCAGTCATCGAATGGCTGTACGCGATGCCCGCCCGTCTCCGAGAAGCCGAGGAGGCCGTAGAGGGCGGCCGCATGACGCTGACGAGCACAGTCGAGCCCCTGCCACCGGAAACGCTCGATTGAGCGGCAGCCCGGCGCTCTTGGCGCCGGGCTGCGGGTAAGCGCCACAGTGTGCACGTACCCTAAGTGCTGGCAGCATCAGCATTTATGGGGCGGTCAGGGTAAGGGATCCGGCCACGACGTTAGGGTTCGTAGTCATGGTTCCGGCGGGAGAGGGCTCGAGCCCTGTGGTTGGTGAGCCGCTCCCGCGGGCAGGCATCGCTGTTGCGCCCCCCACCCGCTTCTCGAACTACATCCTGTCGCCGTCTCACCCGAGAGGCATGCACAAGGCGCGCGTGTTCTCACGTCTCCTCGGCCTTGAGCTCGAGGATGCCGACTACCTCCGGAGCGCCATCCTCGAAGGTGTGAAGACGTGCGCGGTCCTCGCCGTTCGGGAAGGGCACGGCGAGGACACGTGGAACTGCGAAGTCGAGATCCTGGTGCTCGGCAAGAACGGCATCACCCTGCCTGTGACCACGGCTTGGGAGGCCACCCTTCCGCCGAAGCCCCCGCGCCTGTTGACCGCGTACCTCAAGCTGTGAGGAATTGTGGCCGAGGGGATGAAGGCCAGAGGCTTGACATCTGGGTACAGTGGCCTGTAGCAGTCCCCTCTCGAGGACGGACTACCTCATGACCCCTTCCGCCGAATGCATGCACGCTCTCGATGTTGTCCGCCTGATGCGGCGCGTCGCAGGCTGGCCGAGCGGCACAGAGGGCACGGTCGTCGCCGAGCACCGTGCATACGTGGTGGTCGAGGTTGGTGACCCTGAGCGCGGAACGACTGCGGTGATCGACGTGCCGCGCGCGGATGCGCGCCTAGTCTGGTCACCAAGCCCTAGAGCGGTCTAGCCCCGCCCCCCATACCGGGGCCGGATCTCCCTGCCCTGACTTGCCGGCGCCCCCATCCCCGACGGAGGGACGTCCGACGGAAGGATTACTGTTCCTCGCGTGGAACTACTTCTCCTTCTGGGCTGCATCGTCGTCGCCGGCGTCGTCACTCGGCACAAGTGGCTCAACGAGCCCGCCAAGCGTCGCGAGGTCTTGGCGCTGCAGCGAATCGTTCCGGATCTACGCCGGCTGAGAAGACGGGGCTGGCGACCCGGCGAATCTGGGGCTGTACGGCCCTCCCGTGGTACTGGGCGTGGTACTGACCTGACCGAAACTCAGGTGACCTCAGCGAACTGAGAACCCCTCTAGCAAGCGGTTCGACACCCCGACGAGATGCGGACCGCGAACTGTTAACCGGAGGGTTGCAAGTTCGAGTCTTGCCCGAGGAGTGAGTGAGGGGGACGCCCTGAACGAGGGCGTCCCAGGCGGGGTCGCCCACCCCTGACGGGGCCCGCTGCGAGGCCCGGAGAAGGGCCCGCCGGATTCGCGGCACGCCGCGCCGCGACCGGAGCGTCAAGAACGGCTCACGTCAGGCCGATGACCGTTTGGTCTGGCCGCTCGGCCGTCGCGTGGCCATGCCGGCCACGGCGTCCTCACCGCGAGAAAGGGACTTACATGCCCGTCGGAATCAGGGGCTCGGGGCGCAACGACGTCCTCGGCGTCCTCATCAACCGCCTCGAGAGCCTCTCCGGAAACTGCCTCACCGACCTCGGCAAGGGGCTGGACGCGGCCAACGGGGGCGATCTGACGGTGGAGGTCCTCCCCGCCACCCAGTTCATCGACGATAGGCCGTCCGACCCCCAGCTCGCGCGACTGGTCGAGGTCTTCAACGAGATGCTCGAGAAGGCGCAGAGCGGCCTCGCGGGCTACAACACGCTGCGGACCACCCTCCGCGGCGCCCTCGGCGACCAGAGCTGCCTCGAGGACCTCCGCGCGCGCATGGCGTCTCTCGACGAGAACTGCCTCACGAACCTCGAGGCCGGCGTGGCGGCGATCGCCGACGGCGACCTGCGCATCGAGGTGACGCCGGTCACGACTCCCCTCACGACGCGCCCCGGTCAGGCGCTCGGGTACATGGGCGAGATGTTCAACGGGATGCTCTCCAAGGCACAGTCCACGATCGAGGGCTACGAGCAGATGCGGGGCGGGCTCTCGGCGATGGTCGGCGAGATGGCCGAGACCTCGGGCCGCCTCGGCGCGACGAGCCAGGAGATGTCGAGCGTCAGCGAGGAGGCCGGCCGCGCCGTTGCGGAGGTCGCCAGCACCATCGAGGGCGTCGCCAACGGTTCGGGCGAGCAGGCCGCGGCCGCCACCCAGGTGAGCGCGTCGGTGGGCCTGGCGTCCGAGAGCGTCGCCCGGCTGGGCGAGCGCGGGGAGGCGATCGGCAAGATCGTGGACACGATCACCCAGATCGCCGGCCAGACCAACCTGCTGGCCCTCAACGCCGCCATCGAGGCCGCTCGTGCCGGCGAGCAGGGGCGCGGCTTCGCCGTCGTCGCCGAGGAGGTCCGCAAGCTCGCCGAGGACTCCCAGGCGTCGGCCAGCTCGATCGCCGAGATCATCAACGAGGTGCAGGACGACACGCGCCACGCCGTCACCGCGATGGAGTCGGTGAGCTCCGGCATCGCGTCGGTCGCGTCGGTCGCCCAGGACAACGCGGCGGCCGCACAGCAGGTGGCCGCGGCGACGGAGGAGACCTCCGCGTCGACCCAGCAGGTCGCGGCGAGCGCGACCGACGTCGCCGGGTCGGCCACCCTGCTCGACGAGCTGGTGCAGCGCTTCAAGGTCTGAGCACCGGGCACCCGGGAGGGGCATGCACGGCATGATCCTCCCGGGCCACCCTCGGACCAGCGTGGAAACGCAAGTAAACAGAGGCTACTACCGCTTCTCGTAGTTTCGGGCCGCGAACCTGCCAGAAGGTCGAGTTGTGCCCCCTCTGCGCTACCGCTTTCGTCAGGGTGGTGTCCCTCAGCGCGACGATCACGCTGCTCCTCGGCCTCTCGGCGATCGTCGGCGTGGGCCTCGCCGCCGTCCTCGTGCGTCACCGCCGCGAGCCCGGGGGGACCCCGCTCGCCCTGATGTCCGGGTTCGTCGCCTGCTGGGCGCTCGCGAACGCCCTCCAGATCAATGCCACCGACCGCGACCTCAAGCGAGCCACCGTGGTGGTCGCCTTCGCCTTCATCTGCGGCACCGTCTATTGCTTCTGGCGCGCCATCACCGAGAGGGCGCCGTGGCCGTGGCGCGTGCCGGGCGCGCTGGCGACCCTGCTCGCGGCGCCGGCCATCGTCACCGTCGTGCTCGTCAGCGCGACCGATGCGCCCGGCCCCTTCTTCCGCACCCTCGAGATCCCGGACGGGACGGGACCGGTCACGGCCGAGCCGGGCCCCTGGTTCATCCTCCACATGCTCTGGGCGTACGGCCTGATGATCTGGGCGCTGGCCGGCTTCGCCTGGCTGGCGCTGCAGGCGCCCCGCACCCGGCGACGCCAGTCGGCGCTGATGGTCGGCGGGGTCGCGAGCCCGCTGGTGGTGAACGCGGTGCTGGCGACGGGCGCGACGCCCCTCGACGGGCACGACCCGACGCCCATCGCGGCCGTGGCCGCCGCGGCGGGCCTGGCCCTCGCGATCCGACGCCTGCGGCTTCTGGACGTCGACGCCGGGCTGCTGCCGGTGGCGCGCGACAGCGTGGTGGAGTCGATGTCCGAGGGGGTCGTCGTGCTCGATCGCGGAGGCCGCGTCGTGGACATGAACCCCGCCGCGGAACGCCTTCTGGGGGTCGCCCACCGGACCGCGGTCGCCGCCGGCGCGGCGTCGGTGCTGCCGGGCTGGCGCCCGGTGCCGGCCGACGACGACCGCTGGGAGTTCGGCGTCGGGGCACCCGCGGCCGCGGACCAGCGGCGGATCGAGGTGCGCACGGGCGCGCTCCGGGGGCGCGGACGGCGCACGGGGACCCTCGTGCTCCTGCGCGACGTGACCGATCAGGCCGTCGCGCGCGAGGCGCTCGAGCGCAGCGCGGCCGAGAACCTGCACGCCTCGCGCCACGACCCGCTGACCGGGCTCCCCAACCGGACGATGCTCTTCGGGCGCCTGCGCGAGGCCCTCGCCGACGGCGGCGGCTGTGCGCTGCTCATCCTCGACCTCGACGGCTTCAAGGGCCTCAACGACACCTTCGGGCACCGGGCGGGCGACCGGGTGCTGCGCGAGCTCGCGGTGCGGTTGCAGCACGCCGCCGACGCCGACGCGCTCGTCGCCCGCCTGGCGGGCGACGAGTTCGCCGTGATGACGGCCGGCCCGGGGCGTGCCGGAGCGGCCGCCTCGGCCGCCCGGATGCTCGGCGCCTTCCGCGTGCCGTTCACGGTCGGCGAGACCGAGGTGACGCTCGGGGCGAGCATCGGCGTGGCCTTCGGCCCCGAGCACGGCACCGACGCCGACGATCTCGTGCACGCCGCCGATGTGGCGATGTACCACGCCAAGCGCACGGCGGGCCGCTCCGCGGTGTACCACGCCGACCTCGACGTACGGCGCCCGGAGCGCCTGATCCTGCGCCACGAGCTGCGGCGCGCACTCGTCGATCACGAGCTGGAGCTGCACTACCAGCCGCTCGCGGCCGCGGACGGCGAGGTGCGCGCCATGGAGGCGCTCGTGCGATGGCGGCACCCCGAGCGCGGCCTGCTGATGCCCGACGCGTTCCTGCCCGTCACCGAGGACACCGACCTGATCTGCCGGCTCACCGACGAGGTGCTCGACCTGGCCCTCGCCGACCTGGCCCGCTGGCGGGAGTCGCGGCCGGCGCTTCGGCTGGCCGTGAACGTCAGCTCGCTGGACCTGCGCGACCCGGCCCTGCACGACCGGGTGAGCGCGGCGCTCCTGCGTCACGACGCCCCCGCCTCCTCGCTGACCCTGGAGATCACCGAGAACGCACTCATCGTGGCGCGAGACGGTGTCAGCCAGCTCGAGCGCCTCCGCGAGGGCGGGGTGCGCGTCTCGCTCGACGACTTCGGCACCGGCGTCGGCCCGCTCACGACGCTGCGCGATCTGCCGGTGGACGAGCTCAAGATCGACCGGTCCTTCGTCGCCGGCATGGAGGACCGGAGGCGCGACGCGGCCCTGGTCGGCGGGCTGATCCGTATGGGGCACGACCTGGGCCTCGACGTCGTCGCCGAGGGGGTCGAGACCGAGGCGGGCGCCACCGCCCTCCGCGCGCTGGGATGCGACCTGCTGCAGGGGTACCTTGTGGGTCGTCCGGAGCCGTGGCGATCGCTCGGCGCGTCGGTGCGACCGGCGGCGACCACGCACCCGGCGGCGCCCTGACCGACGACCCGGAGGCCCGATGTCCGCCGTGATCCTCGCCCGCGAGCTGCCCCTGTTCGCGGGCACGCCGGATGCGCGGCTGGCGCAGATCGCCCCGCGGCTGCGCGAGATCGCCTTCGACGCGGGTGACGTGATCCACCGCGAGGGCGACGAGTGCGACCGGGTCGCCTTCGTCACCGAGGGCGAGATCCGGGTGGCCAAGGGCGGGCCGGTGGGCCGCGGCATCGAGATCTACCGCGTCGTCGCGATCGAGCCCTGCGTGCTGGAGCTCTCGGCGGCCATGGGCCGCAGCGGCTACCCCGCCCGCGCCGTCGCGACCACCGGCGGCCGCGCCGTGACCGTGCCCGCCGACGCGCTCACCGACCTGCTCGCCACCGACGCGGGGGTCCAGAGGTTCGTCTTCGGGTTCATGTCGGCGCGGCTGGCGAGCGTGATGCAGCTCGTCGAGGAGGTGGCCTTCCGCAAGATGGACGAGCGGCTCGAGACGTTCCTGCGGCGCGAGGCGACGGGCGACCCGCCCGTGGTGCGGATGACGCACGACGCGATCGCCGAGCGCCTGGGCACCGCGCGCGAGGTGGTCTCGCGGCTCCTGGAGCAGATGTCCCAGCGCGGCGAGGTGGCGCTGCGCCGCGGCGAGGTGAGGCTCACCGGCGGTTCCTGACGCGAGCGTGACCCCGGTCACTGAACTCGCGCCGCCCGCCCCTTAGCGTTGACCACGTCAACCGCCCGAGGAGAGAGATCATGGGACTCGCCCGCTTCATGTCCAGCACCGCAGGACGCCTCATCCGGATCATCGCCGGCGTCGCGCTGATCGCCATCGGCGCGTCGATGGGTGGCGCCGGATGGGTCCTCGCCGCCGTCGGGGTCGTCCCGATCGCCGCCGGCGTGTTCAACGTCTGCCTGATCGCCCCGATCCTCCGCGCGCCCTTCTCGGGCTCGAAGCTGCGCAGCTCCTGATCCGGGCCTGAGCCGCTCCCCCGCCCGGGGCGCCCGTCGCACGACGGGCGCCCCGGGGGCGCGGAGGCGGCGCTCAGAAGGGATCGGCCAGCACCGAGAGGACGTTGCCCGCCGGATCGGTGAACCAGGCGATATCGGGCCCCATACCCCGGTAGATCCCCTTGGAGTCGGGCTCGGGGAACTCCGGGTAGCGCTCGAGTGCGACCCCGGCG
>LNEQ01000046.1 GCA_001464995.1 Actinobacteria bacterium Ga0077541 | reverse complement strand
TCGGGGCGAGAGGATTTGAACCTCCGACCGCCCGGCCCCCAGCCGGGTGCGCTACCAGGCTGCGCCACGCCCCGAGAGCGGTCAGGTTACCGCACGCGCGCCCTCCTGTCGCGCGGGCGCCCCTCCACTAAGATCCTGCGCCGATGGCCAAGGCACCCATTCTCGCCCCCCGCGGCGACGACTTCGCCCAGTGGTACCAGGACGTGGTGGCCAAAGCCGAGCTCGCCGAGAACGGAGCGGCCCGCGGCACGATGGTCATCCGCCCCTACGGCTACGGCCTCTGGGAGCGGATGCAGGCCGAGATGGACGTCCGCATCAAGGCCTCGGGCGCGGAGAACGTCTACCTCCCGCTCTTCATCCCCGAGTCCTACCTGAAGCGGGAGGCCGAGCACGTCGAGGGGTTCAGCCCGGAGCTGGCGGTCGTCACGGTGGCCGGCGGCAAGCCGCTCGAGGAGCCGCTGGTCGTGCGCCCGACCTCGGAGACCCTCTTCGGCGAGCTCATGGCCAAGTGGATCCAGTCGTACCGCGACCTGCCCCTGCTGCTCAACCAGTGGGCCAACGTGGTGCGCTGGGAGCTGCGGCCGCGCATCTTCCTGCGCACGACCGAGTTCCTCTGGCAGGAGGGGCACACCGCCCACGCCACGCAGGAGGACGCCGCCGCCTACGCACGGCGGATCCTGATCGACGCCTACCGCGACTTCATGGTGAACGTGCTGGCCATGCCCGTGCTCGTAGGCGCCAAGACCGCGCGCGAGCGCTTCGCGGGCGCGGTCAACACCATGACCTGCGAGGGCATGATGGGCGACGGCAAGGCGCTCCAGATGGGCACCAGCCACGAGCTCGGCCAGAACTTCGCCAAGGCGTTCGGCATGGAGTACCTGGGCGACACCGGGACCCTCCAGCACTGCTGGACCACGTCGTGGGGCACGTCCACCCGCATGGTCGGCGGCCTGATCATGTGCCACGGCGACGACAACGGCCTGCGCGTGCCACCCGCGGTGGCGCACATCCAGGCGGTCGTGATGGTGGTGCGCGACGACGACGCGGGCACCGTCGCCGACGAGGGCCGGCGCCTGGTCGCCGAGCTGAACGCCGCGGGCGTGCGCACCCGGCTCGACGACCAGGTCGCCACGGGCTTCGGCCGCCGCGCGACCGACTGGGAGCTCAAGGGCGTGCCGGTGCGCATCGAGATCGGCCCGCGCGACCTGGCCGAGGGCGCCGTCACCCTCGTACGGCGCGACGAGCGCACAAAGGCCCCGGCCCCCATCGCGGGAATCGCGCAGACCGTCTCCGATCTCCTCGCCGAGATCCAGGGCAATCTGCTCGCCCAGGCGACCGCGTTCCGCGATTCGCGCCTGAGCGACGTCGCGAGCATCGACGAGGCGATCGAGGCCGGCCGGACCGGCTTCGCCCGCATCCCCTGGGAGCTCGTCGGCGACGACGGCGAGGACCGCCTCGCAGAGCACGCGATCAGCGTCCGCTGCCTGCAGACCCCCGACGGCGGCGTGCCGGACGGCCTCGACGGCCCCCTGCACGCGATCGTCGCCCGCTCCTACTAGGAGACCGCCCCCGCCTCGGCACGCGGGTAGTGCGCCTCGACGTACTCCTCGACCATGCGGATGAACTCGTCGGCGAGGCCCGCGCCCTCGAGCGTGGCGACCTTCTCGCCGTCGACGTAGACCGGCGCGCGCGGCGACTCCCCGGTGCCCGGGAGGCTGATGCCGATGTCGGCGGCGCGGCTCTCCCCCGGCCCGTTGACGATGCAGCCCATCACGGCCACCTTCAGATCGACGACGCCGGGGCGCTCGGCCCGCCAGCCCGCCATCCGCGCGTCGAGGTGGCGCTCGATCGACTGGGCCAGCTCCTGGAAGACCGTGCTCGTCGTGCGCCCGCAGCCGGGACAGGCGGTCACCTCCGGCCGGAAGGCGCGGAGCCCGAGGCTCTGCAGCAGCTCGCGGCACACCCGCACCTCGATCGTCCGGTCGCCGCCGGGCTCCGGCGTGAGGCTCGCGCGGATCGTGTCGCCGATCCCGTCCTGCAGCAGGATGCCGAGTGCCGCCGTGGTGGAGACGATGCCCTTGCTGCCCATCCCCGCCTCGGTGAGACCGAGGTGCAGCGGATAGTCGCAGCGCAGGGCGAGGTCGCGGTAGACGGCGACCATGTCCTGGAGGCGGCTGGTCTTGCACGAGAGGATGATCCGGTCGCCCGGCAGCCCGAGCTCCTCGGCGGCCTCGGCCGAGGTGATCGCGCTCTGCACCATCGCCTCGCGCAGCACAGCGTCGGCGGGCAGGGGGTCGGCCAGACGCCCGTTGTCGTCCATCAGCGCGTCGAGCAGCTCCGGGTCGAGCGACCCCGCGTTCACGCCGATCCGCACCGGCCTTCGGTGGTCGATCGCCGCCTGGACCATCGTCGCGAAGTTCGCGTCGTGTCGCGCCCCACGCCCGACGTTGCCGGGGTTGATGCGGTATTTGGCCAGGGCGTCGGCGCAGTCGGGGAACTCGCGCAGCAGCGTGTGGCCGTTGTAGTGGAAGTCGCCCACCAGCGGGACATCGACCCCGTAGTCGTCGCGCAGGCGGTCGCGGATCTCGGCCACCTTCGCGGCCGCGGCCCTGTTGTTGACCGTGATCCGGACGATCTCCGAGCCGGCCTCCGCCAGCTCGGCCACCTGGGCCGCCGTGGCGGCGGCATCGGCCGTGTCGGTGTTGGTCATCGACTGCACCACGACGGGGGCCCCGGCACCGACCGTGACGCCCCCGACGTGGCAGGAGCGCGAGAGCCTGCGAGCCGTCATCACGCCTCCAACGTTAGCCGAGGTGACCGGACCGTGCCGCCGCCCACGCCGCTCAGCGGTCGATCTGGAAGCCCTCTCCGGTGAGGCGGCCGATGTCGTTCTGCAACGCGATCACAAAGATCAGCATCACGATCGCGAAGCCGACGAACGACGCGCGGTTGTAGGTGGCCACGCTGAAGGCCGACCCCTTCACCTTCTCGGCGATCGCGAAGACGATGTGGCCGCCATCGAGGGGCAGGATCGGGAGCAGGTTGAAGATGCCGAGCGCCAGGCTGATCACCCCGATGAACTGGAGCACGTCGATCAGGCCGTTGTCGGCCACCTCGTTGAAGACGGCGCCGACGCCGACGATGCTCGAGACCTCGTCGCGGGCGTCGCTCGAGGTGAACGCCTCGCCGATGACCTCGACGTTGGTGGTGAGGATGAACCAGGTGAAGTCCCACGCCCGCCCGAGGCCCTCGAGCGGCCCCGATCGGACGGTCGGGCCCTCGACAGAGCCGAAGGTGAAGCCCAGACCGGTGAGGGGCCTGCCGGTCTCGGGGTTCGTCTGGGGGTCGCCGGTCACATCCTCCAGCACCTGGAGCTCGGCGGTACGCTCGAGGGTCTGCCCCTCCCGCTCGATGGTCAGCCTCACCGTGTCGCCCTCGGTGCCCGACCGCAGCTCGGCCCGCACCCTCGCGGCATCGCCGTTCGCCGATACCCCGTTCACGGCCAGGATCTCGTCGCCCGGCTGCAGGCCGGCGCGCTCGGCCGCCGAATCGCTGTTGACGCGCGCCACCGAGGTGGTTCCCGTGGTGGTCGGTATCCCGATCCAGAAGATCGCCGCGAAGATGATGATCGCCAGGACGATGTTCACGGCCGGCCCGGCGAGGATCGTGGCGATCTTCTTCCAGGCGGGCTTGGCCGTGTAGGCCCGGTGCTTGACCTCGTCCTCCAGTTCCTCCCCGACGGTCATGCCGCTGATCTTCACGTAGCCGCCGAGGGGCAGCCATCCGATGGCGTACTCGGTCTCGCCGCGCGTGAACGAGGCGATCGGCCTGCCGAAGAAGATCGAGAAGCGCTCGACCCGCATGCCGGACCACTTGGCGACCACCATGTGGCCGGCCTCGTGGATCAGGACGAGCGCCATGAGGATGACGACGAAGTACAGGAGGTTCAGGATCACGCGGGGACCCTCTCGATGGTGAGCGCCGCGGCGTCGCGGGCGCGGTGGTCGGCGGCCATGACGGCGTCGAGGCTGTCGGCCGGGGCGGCCGGCACGCGCTCGAGCGCGGCGGACACGACGCGCGGGATGTCCATGAACCCGATGCGGTCGTCGAGGAACGCGGCGACGGCGACCTCGTTGGCGGCGTTCAGGACGGCCGGCGCGGTGCCGCCCTCGATTCCCGCCGCCCGCGCGAGCGCGAGACACGGGAAGGCGGTCTCGTCGGCCGCGTCGAAGTCGAGGCGGCGCCCGACCAGGTCCATCGGCTCACCGGGCGGCGGCGCCTTGGGGTGGCGCAGGGCGTGCCCGATCGGCACCCGCATGTCGGGCGGTCCGCAGTGCGCGAGCACGCTGCCGTCGTCGAGACGGACCATGGCGTGGATGAGCGACTGGGGGTGCACCAGCACCTCGATGCGATCGTAGGGCAGGTCGAAGAGATGGTGCGCCTCGATGACCTCGAGGCCCTTGTTCATGAGCGTCGCCGAGTCGATCGTGATCTTCGCCCCCATGGTCCAGGTGGGATGGCGCAGGGCGTCGGCCCGGGTCACCCCCTCCAGTTCATCGGCGGCGCGGCCGCGGAACGGACCCCCCGATGCGGTGAGGATGGCCGCGGCGACCCGCTCGGCCGGCACGCCCTCCAGCAGCTGGAACAGCGCGGAGTGCTCGGAGTCCACCGGCACGAGCGTCGCGCCGGTGCGGGCGCGCACCGCGGCCACCAGGTCGCCGCCGGCGACCAGGCTCTCCTTGTTGGCGAGCGCCACCGGTATGCCGTGCTCGAGCGCCGCCAGCGTCGGGCGCAGACCCGCCGCGCCCACGATCGCGTTGAGCACGATGTCGGGCTGCGATGCCTCGATCAGCGCGTCCAGGTCGGGGTCGAAGCGGATCGTGCCGCCCCCCGCCGCCGCCGCCGTGTGGGCGATCCCGTGCTCGGCCGCCTGGGCGGCCATCTCGGTCACCCGGCCGCCACACGAGAGGCCACAGGCCGTCAGATCGGGTGCCCGGTCGATGACCTCGAGGGCCTGGACCCCGATCGACCCCGTTGAGCCCAGGACGAGAACGCGTGCCACCGGTCGAGTGTAGCGAGGACCCCGCCGCGCCCGTGATAAGGGCGCCTTAAGGAGTCGGGGGTAGCGTGGATGCGTGCTCCTCCTCATCGCGGTCGCGTTCGTCGCCGGCGTGGTCACGGCCCTGTCGCCGTGCGTGCTGCCCGCCCTGCCGGTCGTGCTGGCGGGCGGTGCGGGGGGCGGGCCGCGGCGGGTCGCGGGGATCGCGATGGGATTCGTGGCCACGTTCACGCTCGTCACGGTGGCCCTCGCGACGGCGCTCCGCAGCGCCGGCCTCAGCGCGGGCGCGCTCCGCAACGTCGCCATCGCCGTGCTGGTGGGCGTGGGCGCGACGCTCGTGGTCCCCGCGCTGGGGGCGCGCGTCGCCGCGGTGCTCGCGCCGGTCGCGCGCCTCGGCGAGCGGGTGCCGCGCGGCCGGTCGGGCCTGGCGGGCGGGCTCCTGGTGGGCATGGCGCTCGGGCTCGTCTGGACGCCGTGCGCCGGGCCGGTGTTCGCGGCGATCGCGGTGATCGCCGCCACGGGCGACGCGGGCCTCTCCGCCGTCGTCGTCCTCACGGCCTACGCCGTGGGGGCCGTCCTTCCGCTCTGCCTGATCGCCGCCGGCGGGCGACGGGTGCTCGGCCGGATGCGCGGCCGCCGCGCGGCTGCGGTACGACCCGCGCTCGGGGTGGCGATGATCGCCGCGGCCGCCATCGTCGCGCTCGGGCTCGACACCCGGCTCACGACGTACGTCGTCCGGGACGTGCCCGCCTACACCGACGCGCTGCAGGCCCTCGAGCGGACCCCGGGCGTGACGCGCGCGCTCGCGGAGCTGCGGCCCGGCGCGCCCACCGACATCCCGCCCTTCCTGGCGGCCGTGCGCGGCGCCGAGGGGGTCGGCGCGCTGCGCCTCCCCGACGCCGGGCCGGCGCCCGAGCTGCGGGGGATCACGGCGACCTACAACGCCGGAGAGGAGCCGCTGACGCTGGCGTCGCTGCGCGGCAGGGTGGTGCTGGTCGACTTCTGGACGTACTCGTGCGTCAACTGCCTGCGCACGATCCCGCGGTTGCAGGCGCTGCAGGAGCGCTACCGCGGTGACGGCCTGACGGTGCTCGGCGTCCACACGCCCGAGTTCGCCTTCGAGGCCGACGCCGGCAACGTGGGCGACGCGGTCCGCGATCTCGGGATCACCTACCCCGTGGCGCTCGATCCCGACTTCGCCACATGGGAGGCGTTCGGGACCCGCTACTGGCCCACCACCTACCTGATCGACCGCACCGGGCGCGTCCGGGACCTGCACGTCGGCGAGGGCGACGAGGAGCGGACCGAGGACTACCTGCGGCGCGCGCTGGGCGTTCCCGCGGACGCCCCCGCCGCCGACGAGGCGGGCGAGGCGCCGCCGGAGTTCCGTAGCGTGACGCCGGAGACGTGGGTCGGGGCCGCGCGGATCCGGAGGCTCGCGCCCGGGCAGCGCGTCCGTCCGCTGCTGCCGACCCGCTACGAGGCGCCGGCGGCCCTCGCACCGGACGCCGTCGCCTTCGACGGCGAGTGGACGCTCGACGACGAATCGGCCCGGGCGGGCGAGGGGGCGGCGATCGAGCTGGCCTACCGGGCGAGGAACGTCAACCTCGTCCTCGACGGAGGCGACGGCGGCCCGCGCACGGGACAGGTGCTGATCGACGGCCGCGTCCCCGGCGCCGGCGAGGCCGGACGCGATGTCGGACCGGGCGGCGCCCTCGCCGTCGGGGCCCCGAGGCTCTACCGCCTCCTCGAGTTCCCCGGGAGCTCCGAGGGGACGATCCGCATCGAGCTCGCCCCCGGCACCAGGGCCTTCGCCTTCAGCTTCGGGTGAGACGGGGAGGCGCGGGCGGGAGGACGAGGGCGGCGGGGGCCGGTCGCCCGGTCCGCCGGGGTCGTCCAGAGGCGGATCTCCGAGCCACCGCCCCTCGCGGAACCACCTCCTCATCGTCCGCACGCTCGGCGGAACCGCCGGCCCACGGGCCTCCCGCCGCCGGAGCCGGTCGATCACACGTCCCGGGGGCTCCCCCGCGGCGAACGCCGCCTCCGCCTCACGGCGGAGCGCCGGCCACGAGTACGACCCCGGGGCCTCCCGGGCCGGCATCCCCGACGACAACCGCGCGCGATGGATGCTCAGCGCACGGGCCCGGGTGGCGGTCAGGCAGCCGGACGAGCGCCACACGTGGAGCAGGCTCGCCTCGAGATCACGCCCCGCCCGGCGCGCCTGGAACGCGGCGGACCGATGCGCTGCGCACAGCCAGACGCTCACTCCGCAGGGAAGGTGCAGCGGCGCCCTCCCCCCCTCCCCGGCGCCCACGCAGATGGCGCACGCCGGAAGACGTCCGAGACCCTTCTCCTTGTAGAAGCTCCTGACCACGGACCCATCGTGCCGCCCGACGACCGCCACAGGGCACCGCATGAGCGCCGGCTCGGCAACGTCTCCGTGTCGCCGGTGGTGCGATTGGACACGGGCCGGTGGTCCAAATGGACCCGGGGCCACGGAACGGGCAGCCGCCGCCCATCCCGCTCGCGCCATCCGAGTACCACCCGGAGCCGGGGAACGCGCACGACTTTGCTTCAGGCCGCCGTGCCGCCCGCGATCAGGGGATCAGGGTGTGGGCGGTCTCGCAGAAGGCGGTGACGAGGGCGACGCAGGCGTCGAGGTCGTCGGGATGGCACGACTCGACGACCTGGTGGACGTAGCGCGTGGGGATCGAGACGCAGCCGGCCGGGGCCCCGTCCCCGGAGAGGCCGAGCTCACGGGTGTCGGTACCGCCCCTCACCATCACCTCGAGCTGGCTCGGGATCCCGCGCTCCTCGGCGACCGCCACCAGGTGGTCGACGACCTCCCTGGGGACGATGGCGCTCGTGTCGTAGACCTTGATCGCCGCCCCTGCGCCGATGCTGGTGATGCGCTCGTGCGGCTTCGCCCCGGGGCCGTCGTTGGCCAGGGTGATGTCGATGGCCAGGCCGAGGCGGGGCCGCACCCTCGCCGTGGCGACGCGCGCGCCCCTCAGGCCGACCTCCTCCTGCACGCTGGCCACCGCCACGACCTCGCAGTCGTGGTCGCCGAGCGCCCGGAAGGCCTCGATCATCACGTAGAGGCCGGCGCGGTTGTCGAGGCTCTTGCACGTCACGAGATCCCCGAGGCGCGCCATCGCCCGCTCGCGCGTCACGACGTCCCCCGCCCGGACCAGCTCACGGACCCTCTCGACGGGGAGCCCCACATCGACGAAGTAGTCGTCGAGCGCCGGCGCCTTGCGCTTCTCCTCGTCGCTCATCAGGTGGACCGGCTTGGTGCCGAGCACCCCGAGCAGGTCCTCGCGCCCGTGGACGATCACCCGCTGGGCCGTGAGCGTCTTCGGATCGAAGCCGCCGAGGGGGATCAACCGCAGGAAGCCCCCGTCCTCGACGTGGGTGACCATGAAGCCGATCTCGTCCATGTGCGCGGACAGCATCAGGCGCGGGCCGCCGCGGCCGGGACGGCGCGCGATCAGGTTGCCGAGCGGGTCCACCTCCACCGACTCGGCGTGCGGCTCCAGCTCGCGCCGCGCCACGGCCCGGATCCGCCCCTCGTGCCCCGGGGCGCCGGGCGTCTCGCAGAGCTCCGTGAGCAGTTCGAGGTTCACGCGCCCAACCTACCGTCCGCCCGCGCGCTGCCGGAGGCGTCCGGCCTCAGTAGACGAGCCAGACCGTCATGAAGTACGCGGCCACAGCTCCGAACAGCAGCGCGTCGAAACGATCGAGCACCCCGCCGTGGCCGAGCAGGAGACGCCCCGAGTCCTTCGCACCGGCGTCGCGCTTGAGCACCGACTCGAAGAGGTCGCCGAGGAATGCGGCGGGGCAGATCACGAGCCCGAGCGCGAGCGACTGCCACCCGCTGATCCAGTCCATGTAGAGCCCGGCGACCCACACCGCGGAGGTCCCCACCACCAGGCCGACCGCCGCCCCCTCGATCGTCTTCTTCGGCGAGGTGAGCGGCGCGATCGGGCGCCGCCCCCACAACCGCCCACCCACATACGAGGCGGTGTCGAAGATCCACACGCCCACCAGAACGTTGACCACCGCACCGGCGCCGTCGGGGAGATCACGCGTGATCACGAGGATCGCAAGGGGCAGGCCGAGGTAGACGACCCCGAGCAGCGTCGTCGCCATCCGCGCGGTGATGTCCTCACGGCGCGGCAGGATCAGGGCCGCGATCGCGACGAGGAAGACGCTCAGCCCGAGCCCCAGCAGCACCCCGTGCTCGGGGTCGTCCATGCCCCACGCGAAGGCGATCAGGCTGAGGGCGCCGAGGTAGCCGGCCCAGCGCAGCGGACGCGCCGCCGCGGTCAGGCTGTACAGCTCGTACAGACCCAGCGCGGCGATGATCGCGAGCGTGACCGCGAAGGCCACCCCACCCAGGGCGACCACCGCGATCGCCAGGATGACGCCGGGTACGGCGATGATGAGACGGCTCGCGAGGCCGCTCGACGGCGGCGGGCTCAGAGGCTCAGCGTCCACCGAAGCGCCGATGACGTCGTCCGTAGTCCGCGATTGCAGCCTCGAGGTCATCGGGTCCGAAATCGGGCCAGAGGCGATCGGAGAAGTGCAACTCCGCATAGGCGCTCTGCCAGAGGAGGAAGTTGGACAACCGCTGCTCGCCGCTGGTGCGGATGACCAGCTCGGGGTCGCGCATCCCGGGCGCGTAGAGGTACTGGGCGAACTCGGCCTCCCCGGCCTCCGGCCCGCACTCGGCGGCGAAGCGCCGGGCGGCGTCGGCGATCTCGCGGCGCCCTCCGTAGTTCATCGCGACGAACAGCCGCAGCCCCGTGTTGCCGGCGGTCTCGGCCTCGGCCGCGGCGATCCGCTCCTGCAGGTCGGCGTCGAGCTCGCCGAGTCGCCCGATGAAGCGCATCTGGACGTTCTCGGCGTTCAGCTCGGGCACCTCCCGATCGATCAGCTCGCAGAAGAGGCCCGTCGGGCCGCGTCCAGTTCTCGGTGGAGAACGAGAAGACCGTCAGATCCTTGACGCCGGCGTCGGACGCGGCGCGCACCACCTTCTTGAGCGCCTTGGCCCCGGCCCGATGCCCCGCGCCTACCGGCAGGTGGCGCTCGCGCGCCCAGCGTCCGTTGCCGTCCATGATGATCGCGATCGACTCGGGGATCTCGGTCAGTCCGGCGGGGCGGTCGACCCGCGGCGAGCGGCCGAGGCCGAGGACGGAGCGAGCCGTCCGGAGGCGCGTGAGGATGGTCATCGGTGCGCGGGGAGCCACGTCGCTCCCCTAGACCTCGAGGATCTCGGCCTCTTTGCGGGCCATCAGCTCGTCGATGGCCTTCACCTCAGCGTCGGTGAGCTTCTGCACCTCGTCCTGGCCGCCCTTGAGCTCGTCCTGGGAGAGCTCGCCGTCCTTCTCCGCCCGCTTCATCTCGTTGAGCACGTCCCGGCGCACGTTGCGCACCGCGACACGGCCCTCCTCGGCCATCTTGTGGATCAGCCGGACCATCTCCTTACGGCGCTCCTCCGTCAGCTGGGGGATCGCCAGGCGGATCGTCTGGCCGTCGTTGTTCGGCGTGAGCCCGAGGTCGGACTCCATGATCGCCTTCTCCACCGACTGCATGATCGAGCGGTCGAAGGGCTGGATGGTCAGCAGCCGCGGCTCGGGCGCGTTGATCGTCGCGAGCTGGTTGAGGGGGGTACGCGTGCCGTACGCATCCACCGTGACCCGGTCGAGCAGGGCGGTCGAGGCGCGTCCGGTGCGCACTGATGCGAACTCGGAGCCGAGGGCCGCGACGGCCCCCTGCATCCGGCGCTTCGCGTCCTTCAGTCGTTCCTCCACGGGAGCCTTCCTAGTCTGTGGTGTCGGTGGCGACCATCGTCCCGATCCGCTCACCCTCGAGCAACCGGCCGATGTTGCGCTCGTCGCCCATGTTGAAGACGAAGATCGGGAGGCCGTTGTCCATGCAGAGCGTGAGCGCCGTGGTGTCCATGACCCGCAGGCCCCGCTCGATGGCCTCCATGTGCGTGATCCGGGGGATCAGCTTCGCGTCGGGCACGACGCGAGGGTCGGCGTCGAGCACGCCCTCCACCGCGTTCTTCGCCATCAGGATGCACTCGGCGCCGATCTCCAGCGCCCGCAGGGCGGCGGTGGTGTCGGTGGTGAAGAACGGGTTGCCGGTGCCCCCGGCGAAGATCACCACCCGCTTCTTCTCGAGGTGCCGGATGGCGCGCCGGCGGATGTACGGCTCGGCGACCTCCTGCATGGCGATCGCCGACTGCACGCGGGTGGCGAGGCCGAGCTTCTCCAGCGCGTCCTGGATCGCCAGCGCGTTCAGCATGGTCGCGATCATCCCCATGTAGTCGGCGGTCGCGCGGTCCATGCCGATCGCCATGCCCTGCAGGCCGCGGAAGATGTTGCCCGCGCCCACGACGATCGCGACGTCCACGTCGCGCTCGGTCGCGTCCTTGACCTGCCGGGCGATGCCCGCGATCCGGCCGGGGTCGATCCCGTAGGGCTCGTCGCCCATCAGCGCCTCGCCCGAGAGCTTCAGGACCACGCGGCCGAACACCGAGCCGCCCGGCCGGAGTCCCGGCCGGGCGTCCTCGTCGGACTCGGGGCTACTGGCCAAGCTCGAAGACCACGAAACGCCGGATGCTGACGTTCTCGCCGAGGCTGCTCGTCGCCTCGACGCGCAGGTCTTCGATGGTGCGGGGCTTCTTCTCGCCCTGGTCGCGCACGTACTCCTGCTCCATCAGGCAGATGGAGGCGAGGTGCTTCTTCAGCTTGCCCTCGATCGCGCGCTCGCGCGCGTGCTCGGGGATGTCCTGGGCCTGAGCCTCGTAGATCGCCTTCTCGGAGGCGACATACTCCTCCGGGACGTCGGCGACGGTCACGAAGCGGGGCTTGAGGGCGGCGATGTGGAGCGCGATGTCGTGGACGAACGCCTTGAACTCATCGGTGCGCGCCACGAAGTCGGTCTCGCAGTTGACCTCGATCAGCACTCCGACCTTGCCGCCGGCGTGGATGTAGCTGTCGATCAGACCCTCGTTGGCCTCGCGGCCGGCGCGCTTGGCGGCGTCGGCGAGACCCTTGGTGCGGAGCGCCTTGGTGGCCTCCTCCAGGTCGCCGCCGGCGTCCTCGAGCGCCTTCTTGCAGTCCATCATCCCGGCGCCGGTCTTGTCGCGCAGCTCCTTGACGAGCTTGGCGGAGATGTTGCTGCTCACTCGGCGACCTCCGCGGCGGGGGCGGCCGGGGCCTCGGGGGCGGCCGGGGCCTCGGGGGCGGCCGGGGCCTCGGGGGCGGCCGGCGCCTCGGCGGGAGCCTCCGCCTCGGCGGCCGGAGCCGCCGCGGGAGCCTCCGCCTCGGGGGCGGGGGCCTCGGCGGGCGCCTCGTCGGCGGCCGGGGCCGGGATGCCCGAGGTGGGCAGCGTGCCCTTGCCCTCGAGCACGGCGTCGGCGAGGGCGCCGAGCACGAGCGTGCAGGCGCGGATGGCGTCGTCGTTGCCCGGGATGACGTAGGTCGCCTCGTCCGGATCGCAGTTCGTGTCCACCAGGCCGATGACGGCGAGGCCGAGGCGGTTGGCCTCGCGCACGCCGATGGCCTCCTTCTTGAGGTCGACGATCACGACGGCGTCCGGCAGACGCTGCATGTCGGCGACGCCGCCGAGGTTCGTCTCGAGCTTCACCAGCTCGCCCTCGCGGGCGAGACGCTCACGCGTCGGCAGAAGCTCCAGCTGGCCCTCGCGCTTCTGGTTGCGAAGCTCGTGGAGGCGGCGGATCCGCTGGGAGATGGTGCCCCAGTTGGTCAGCAGGCCACCGAGCCAGCGGTGCGAGACGTAGGGCATGCCGCAGCGCTTGGCCTGCTCGGCCACGGCCTCCTGCGACTGCTTCTTGGTGCCGACGAACAGCACCGATCCCCCGCGCTGGGAGATGTCGCGCACGACGTCGCACGCCTGCTCGAGCAGAACGATCGTCTGCTGCAGGTCGATGATGTAGATGCCGCCGCGCTCACCGAAGATGTAGCGCTTCATCTTCGGGTTCCAGCGGCGGGTCTGGTGTCCGAAGTGCACTCCGGACTCCAGGAGCTGCTTCATGGTGATGGTGGGCATGAGCCCCTTTCCTGCGTGTCGGTTGATCGGGGGGCGTGCGCCGGCGCGGGGCCGATGGACCCGTCGTCCCGGTGGGACGCGGGCACCGCCATCGGTGGATGACGCGCCGGGGAGGGGTCAGGTGGGTGCTGCGGCCCGGGAGTCTAGCGCGCCCTGCGGCACCCGTCGGGGCGCGGACGTCGGGCCCGTGCGCCGGTCACGGTGCCCGCCCGCACCCCCGCGCCACCCCGGCTCAGGGCAACCAGAGGTCGGTCGGCCCCCAGGCGGTCAGCCGCCGTCCGCCGTCGTCGGTGCGCCCGCGCGCGTCGAAGCCCCCGCCCGCCGCGACGACCCGCAGTCCGGTGAGCACGGGCGCGAGCCTCTCCTGGAACTCGCGGTCCTCCCGCTCCATGAGGGCGGCGGAGCGCTCGAGGAACGCGGGAAGCGCCGGCGCCGGCGCGATCGACAGGAAGAAGAGCATCTGGCGCCACGCGTACGCCGCCGTCCTGGACGCGCGGCCCGCCGACCAGTGCTCGGGAGGCGGGTGGCGGAGGCGGCCGAGCAGCCGCACGAGACAGGTGCCGGCGAGGTCGGCGGCACGTTCCGACAACACGGGCAGGAGCTCGAGGCGATGCGTGAGCTGGGCCAGGTTGTGGGTCGTCAGGATCTGCGCCTGCTCGATGATCATCATGTTGCCGACGTTCCGGACGCGGCCACCGGCGCCACCGCGCATGCGGCAGGCGAGCGCCAGGTTGGCCGGGGCCTCGTCGGGCAGGTCGAAGTAGCGCGCGTACAGCGTGCCCCTCATCACGTCGCACCCGAAGGCGACCGCCTCCGAGTACGCCGGTGAGAAGCGGCCGGCGAAGATGTCGGCGGCGAGCTCGTACGTCAGCCCGAGGCCGAGGCCCGCGACCTCGTCGAGCGCGGCGAGCTCGCGGATGAGCGTGTTCGGGGTGAGCGTGTCGGGGAACCGGGTCAGCACGAGCAGCGCGGCGCGGGCCAGCGCGGCCCGGGCGGCCGACCGCTGCGCGTCGTCGACCTGGGCCCACGGCTCGACGGCCGCGATCCAGGGGAGCTCTCCGAACCGGACCTGCGACTGGAGCTCGAGCAGCAGCAGCGAGCGACGATCGCGGAAGGCGCGATAGGCGGCGTCGTGGAGGCGCCGGAGAGCGGGGTCGGCGATCCCGCCCGCCCGGACCCGGCGATCAGCGCGGGGAGCATGTCCGCGACGGCCTCGGCCGACGTGAGCACTCCGCGGTCGACGAGATCCTCGAGCGGCGCCTCGAGGGCGCGCATCGCCACGCGCCGCACCCGCGGCGGCACCGGCAGCCCGGGCGGCGCCCGGAGGGCTCCCGCCTCCCCCGCCCCCACGGGTGCGACGCACGCATCCATGTCGCGGATCCCCCTCCGGGACTCCCGTGCCTCGATCCGCGTGGCGACCAGCCCGGCCAGCGCGGCGTGGCTCGGAAGCGACGCGTGGCGCCGCTGCAGCGAGCGCCGGCCGGTGTGCCCGGCCGAGCCCGGCAGGCCGTGCCGGACGAGGTACGCATCGAGGATCCCCCGGACCTGGGACAGGGCGTCCGCGTCGGGGCCGG
>LNEQ01000045.1 GCA_001464995.1 Actinobacteria bacterium Ga0077541 | reverse complement strand
CCGCCGCCGCGCTCCTGCGCACCGCCGCGCTCGCGGAGGCCGCCGCCGCCCAGACCCCCGCGGCGCGGATGCGTCGCGCGGGCCGCCACACCCCCTAGTGCTCCGTCCTGAAAGTCCGTCGTGCTTCCGGCCCCGAGAATCCCGCGGGCCAAGGAAGAACGAGATCCCCATAGCTGAGGCTATGGGGTCGAGTGATGACGCCGGATCCGCGTTGATTTGCAGGATGCCGGAGTGCGACAGCACCTTCAGGACGGAGCACTAGAACCCTTCTCCGGGAGCGTTCCCGGGCCGGTCGGCGCCGGGTTCCCCGGGGCCTTCGGGGGCGGTCCGAGGGGCCGGAGGGCGTGTGCTAGCTTTCCCAGGCCCGTCCCCGTACTGGAGTCATCGACCTGTGGCAACAGGGCAGAGAATCGCAGTGACGATGGCTTGCGAAGAGTGCAAGCGTCGGAACTACCAGACCATGAAGAGCAGGCGGAACACCCCGGATCGCATCGAGTTCCGGAAGTTCTGCAAGTGGTGCGGCACCCACCGGCCGCACAAGGAGACCCGCTAGCGGCACTGTCGCTTCCCGGGTGTCGCGAAGGGTCGTAGCTCAACTGGTAGAGCACCGGTCTCCAAAACCGGGGGTTGGGGGTTCGAGTCCCTCCGGCCCTGTAGTCCACGACGAATGATGATGAGCTGACGATGGCGCGTATCCGACCCGCACGAGGGCAGGAGCGCTCGGATGACGGTGGCAACACGCCGCCTCCGAGCGGTTCACGCACGCCCGCGAAGCGCAGGAGCACGAGCCCGCCGAGCCCGCGGCCCACGCCCCAGGGCGGTGGCCGGCGCAAGCCCGACAAGGCCGGCAGCGTCACCAAGGCCGTCGTCCAGCAGCGTCGTGGCTCGCGATTCATCACCGAGGTCATCGCGGAGCTGCGCAAGGTCAGCTGGCCCACGCGCACGCAGCTGGCCCAGTCCACCGCGGTCGTGCTGGCCGTCGTCGCTATCGTGGCGGTCTATCTCGCCGCGCTCGACGCCGTGTTCTCACGCGTCGTCGACGCGATCTTCTAGTCCGAGGGGTTCTGTGTTCCGCTGGTATGTGATCAACACCTATTCCGGTCACGAGAAGAAGGTCAAGGCCAATCTCGAGCACCGGCTGATCTCCCTCGGGCAGCGTGAGCGCGTTCGCCAGGTGGTCATCCCGACCGAGCAGGTCGTCGAGACCAAGGACGGGGTCAAGGTCCAGACCGAGAAGCGGCGCCTCCCCGGCTACGTCCTCGTCAACATGGACATGACGCCGGACGCGCTCTGGCTGGTCAAGAACACCCCCGGGGTCACCGGCTTCGTCGGTGGCGGCGGCCGGGAGAACGAGCCCGTGCCGCTCACCCAGATGGAGGTCGACCGCCTCCTCAACGTGCCCACCGAGGTCAAGCCGAAGGTGCGCGCGGACTTCACGGTCGGCGAGAGCGTCAAGGTCGTCCAGGGCCCGCTCTCCGACTTCACCGGCGAGATCGCCGAGATCAACACCGAGCAGGCGCGTCTGAAGGTGCTGGTCAGCATCTTCGGCCGCGAGACGCCGGCCGATCTCTCGTTCGAGCAGGTCAAGAAGCTCACGTAAGGCCCGGGCCCGGCCCGAGCACCGCAAACCCGGGGCGAACGCGCCCCTTCGATCGAGGACGTCATGGCGAAGAAGGTCCTGCAGGTAATCAAGCTCCAGATCCCCGCCGGCGGCGCGTCACCCGCCCCGCCCGTGGGGCCCGCCCTCGGCGGCGCGAGCATCAACATCATGGAGTTCTGCAAGGCGTTCAACGCCCAGACGCAGGCCGGCAACGGCACCACGACCCCGGTCGAGGTGACGGTCTACGAGGACCGGTCGTTCTCCTTCATCACCAAGACCCCTCCGGCGGCGGTTCTCATCCGCCAGGCCCTCGGCATCCCCAAGGGGAGCGCCGAGCCGCACAAGGAGAAGGTGGCGAACCTGTCGCGCGACCAGCTGCGCCAGATCGCCGAGACCAAGATGCCCGACCTCAACGCGAACAGCGTCGAGTCGGCAATGACCATCATCGCGGGGACGGCGCGCAGCATGGGCGTGACCGTCGACACGGAGTAAGAGGGAGTTCGCGGTGGGCAAGCGTGGCAAGCGGTACCAGCAGGCCAAGTCCGAGATCGACACCGAGCGGGTCTACCACCCGCTGCAGGCGGTGAAGCTCATCAAGTCGCAGGAGCTGACGCGCTTCGACCCCACGGTCGAGGTGCACATGCGGCTGGGCGTCAACGTCCGGCACGCCGACCAGCAGCTGCGCGGCACGATCAGCCTGCCCCACGGCACCGGCAAGTCGGTGACCGTCGCGGTGTTCGCCGAGGGCGACAAGGCCCGTGAGGCCGAGGCCGCCGGCGCGGACTTCGTGGGCGGCGACGACCTGGCCAAGAAGATCCAGGACGGTTTCACCGACTTCGACGTCGCCATCGCGACGCCGGACATGATGGGCACCGTCGGCAAGCTCGGCCGGATCCTCGGCCCCTCGGGCAAGATGCCGAACCCCAAGAGCGGCACCGTCACCTTCGACGTCGGCAAGGCCGTCACGGACGTCAAGGCCGGAAAGGTCGAGTACCGCACGGATCGCGCGGGCATCGTCCACCTGGGCATCGGCCGCCGCTCGTTCGACGAGCGCCAGCTCATCGAGAACTACCAGGCCGTCGTCGAGGAGATCGTCCGGGTCAAGCCGGCCGCGGCGAAGGGCAAGTACCTGAAGTCGATCACCATGGCCCAGACGATGGGCCCGGGCATCCCGGTCGACACCACCCGCACCAACTCCGCCGACGTCCTCGAGGAGCCCGCCGCCTAGGCAGCGCGCCGACAGAGAACCCGACCGAAGACCCACGGGGGCGGCACCGCCGCCTCAAACCGCCCGCCGGGCGGCCCGTGCGAGGTTGGCGACGAGCCCCGGTGTCCCTCCAGGACCCCGTGCTCCCGCCCGCCCGCGCGGGCAGGAACATGATGGAGGTGACCCACTGAACCGAACCGACAAGACCGAGGCGATCGCCGAGTTGACCGAGCGCCTCGCGGCCTCGGACACGATCATCGCGACCGACTTCCGCGGTCTCACCGTGAAGCAGCTCTCCGATCTGCGCGTCCGCCTGACGGCCGCCGAGGTGGAGTACACGGTGGTCAAGAACACGCTCGCCCGCCGCGCCGCGGCGGACACCGGGCGCGAGGCCCTCCTGCCGTACCTGACGGGTCCCACGGGCCTCGCCTGGGTCAAGGGAGACCCCGCCGCGGCCGCCAAGGTGCTCGACGAGTTCGCCGGCCAGCACGCGGGCGCGCTCGCGATCAAGGGCGGCCTGCTCGAGGGCAACGACCTCCCGACCTCCGACGTCACCCGCCTGGCCAAGCTCCCCTCGCGCGAGCAGATGCTCGGGCAGCTCGCCAGCGGCATCGCATCGCCGCTCTCCGGCCTCGCCGGTGGGCTCTCCAACCTGATCGGCGGCCTCGCCCGCACCCTCGGCGCCCTCCAGGCCCAGAAGGCCTCCGAGGAGTCCGCGGCCTAGTCCGCACGTCTTGCGCGGCGCATGCCGCACACCCCTTTCACAACCACAGAAGGAGCACCACACATGGCGACGACCGAAGAGTGGATCGAGGAGCTCAAGAGCATCTCCGTGCTGGAGCTGTCCGAGCGGATCAAGGCGCTGGAGGAGACCTTCGGCGTGACGGCGGCGGCTCCCGTGGCCGTGGCGGCGGCCCCGGCCGGCGGCGACGGCGGCGGCGCGGCGGCGGAGGAGCAGACCGCCTTCACCGTCAGCCTCGACGCGGCGGGTGACAAGAAGATCCAGGTCATCAAGGTCGTCCGCGCGGTCACCGGCCTCGGCCTCAAGGAGGCCAAGGAGCTCGTGGACAACGCCCCGAGCAACGTCAAGGAGGACGTGACCAAGGACGAGGCCGACCAGGTCAAGGCCCAGCTCGAAGAGGCCGGGGGCATCGTCAGCGTCAAGTAGTCCCGCGCACCTGCGCGCCCGACCGGGGCCCCGTTCGTCCACCCGCCCGGGTGGACGGCCGGGGCCCCGTCTGATTGCTTGCCCCGCGGTGAGGATGCGTGCGACCACGGCGGCGGTGATCCTGGCCGCGCTCGCGTCCGCGCCCGCGGCACAGGGCGCCCTCGTCAGCCAGGGCGGGGTGCGGATGGGCGCCGATGCGCTCTGGAGTCGTGGGGTCCTCGGCTCCGGGCAGACCGTGGCGATCCTCGACGAGGGCTTCGCCGCCCTCGACCGCTCGATCGCGCTCGGCGAGCTGCCCCCGCGCGAGGCCATGACGATCCGGGCGTTCGATCCGGGGGGGCTCGACGGCACCACCGAGTTCGGCCAGCCCACCCAGCACGGCGTGCGGATGGCCGAGATCGCGCACGACATCGCCCCCGGGGCGCACCTCGCGCTCGTCGCCTACCGGACCCCGGCGCAGTTCGAGGAGGCCGCCGCGTGGATCGCCGCGCAGGGCATCCCGGTCGTGAGCCACTCCAACTCGTTCCTGGCCCCGCCCTACGACGGCACGGGGCGCGCCGCCCAGGCGGTCGACCGCGCCGCGGCGGCGGGCGTGCTCTGGGTCAACTCGGCCGGCAACTACGGCCAGCGCCACTGGCGCGGAGCCGCCTCCGCCGACGGCGTCGTCCTCCCGATCTCCCCGAGCCCCGGCTCGCCCCTGCTCCTCAGCCTGTCCTGGCCCGACCCGGCGGCCGCGGCGAGCGTGGCGGTCGAGCGCCAGGATCCCTCGGGCGCGTGGGTGGAGGTGCAGCGCAGCACGGCCGCGCCCTCGGCCAACGCGCCCGCGGGCTCGGGCGTGATGCACGCGGCCACCACGCCGATCACGGCCGACGCCGCGCCGTGGCGCATCGTGGTGCGCCAGTCGGCCGGCCCGGCGCAGACCCTCTCCCTGTTCTCGTACACCGCCGGCTTCGGCGCGTCGGCCGTCGCCGACGGCAGCATCCCCACCCCCGGCGACGCGGCGGGGGCGCTCACGGTGGGAGCCGTCAAGTGGACCGGCACCGCCCTCGAGCCCTACTCCTCCCGGGGCGCGGCGGGCAGCACCGCCAAGCCCGACCTCGTCGGGCCCACCTACGTCACCTCGAACCCCGAGTGGCCGGGAACGGCCGGCACCTCCGCCGCGACGGCCCACGTCGCGGGCGCGGCGGTCCTCCTGCGACAGGCCCGGCTCGCGCGCGGGCTGCCCGCCGCGCCGGCCGACCTCCGCGCTCAGCTGACGGCCACGGCCCTCGGGCTGGGGGCGCCGGGTCCCGACCCGCTCTACGGGGCGGGCATGGCCCGCATCGACTCCACCGCGCCCGCGCTTTCGGTGCGCATCGGTCCCGGGGCGCGCCGGCTCGTGCGCGTCCAGGCCGCGGACGAGGGTACGATCCGCCACGTGCGCATCTCGATGAACGGGCGCGCCCTGCGGGTGGTCCGCCGCCCGGTGGTGGGGGTGCGCCTGCCCGTGCTGCGGCCCGGGCTGAACCGCGTGACGATCGCCGCCGAGGACATGGCGGGGAACATCGGCACGCGCACCCGCGTGCTTCGGCGGGCCCGATGAGGCGGCGCGCCGGACTCCTCGCCCTGGCGGCCGCCGCCGCCCTCCCGGCCGTCGCCGGCCCACCTGCCGTCGCCGCGCCGCCGGTGCCGATCGCCGTGGACGCCCGCCCCGGCCAGGTGGCGGCCGCCACCGCCGCGCTGCGCCGCGGCGGCCTCAAGGTGCAGCGCCGCGAGGGCCGCAGGCTCCAGGTGGTGGCCGACCGGCGCCGCGCCTCGGCCCTCGCGCGCATCCCGGGTGTCGCCGGCGCCCGGCCCGCCACCACGGCCTTCCCGGACGCGGTCGTCGGCCAGGGCCTCGAGCGCAGCGGCTCGGACGTCCTGGCGCGGATCGCCGACGGCGGCGCCGGCGTCACGATCGCGGTCCTCGACCTCGGCTTCGGCCAGAACCTCGGCCGCATGCAGGGGCTCGGCGAGCTGCCGCCGCCCGAGCAGCTCGAGACGCTGTCGTTCGACGCCGCGGGCGGACTCGCGGGGACCAACGCCTACGGCAACCGCACCAACCACGGCGAGCTCGTCGCCCAGACGGTCTTCGACTACGCGCCGTCCGCCGACTACCTCTTCGTCAACTACCACTCCGACGCGGACTTCCTCGCGGCGACCGACGCCATCATCGCGCGCAGGCCCGACATCGTCGTCCACTCCAACAGCTTCATCGAGGGCCCCTTCGACGGCACCAGCCCGGCGGCGCGCGCTGTCGATCGCGCCGCCGCCGCGGGCATCCTCTGGTTCAACTCGGCCGGCAACTACGCCCGCTTGCACTGGAGCGGCCCGTGGTCGGACGCCGACGCCGACGGCGACCTGGACTGGCCCAACGGCGACAACTGGACCTTCCCGCGCGCAGCGGGCCTGCCCATCACGTTCGCGCTCTCATGGCCGGCCCCGGCGAGCGGCCCGCCCGCCGACCTCGACCTGGCGCTCGAGCAGCAGGGGCCCGACGGGTCCTGGAGCGTCGTCGCGACATCGACCGACCGGCAGTCGCAGGGCGCGCCGCCCGCCGAGCGCATCGTCGGCTATTCGCCGCCGGCCGACGGCGTCTACCGCCTGCGCGCCGTCCGGGTCTCCGGCCCGGCGCCGACAGGCGACCTGACGCTCTTCTCCCGGGAGATCGCCCTGGCGACGATCGGGGGAACGGTGGAGGGCAGCATCCCCACGCCGCCCGACGCGCGCGGGGCGATCGCCGTCGGCGCGACCGACTGGCGCGGCAACTCCCTCAAGTCCTACTCCGCGCAGGGGCCCACGGCCGACGGCCGCCTGAAGCCCGACCTCACCGCGCCGACCAACACCCGCGTGATGGGCCCCACCGGCCCGCGCGCCGTCGGGGGCACCTCGAACGCCGCCCCGAACGCCGCGGGCGCCGCCGCCGTCCTCCTGGCCGCCCAGCGCCGGACCGGGCTGTTCCAGAACGCCGACGGGCTGCGCGCCCAGCTCGCGGCGATCGCGCTCGACCTCGGCGCGCCGGGTCCCGACACCGCCTTCGGCGCGGGCCGGATCCGCGTCAGCACCGACCCGCCGCGCATCGCCCGGCCGACGCCCGCGGCCCTCGCCGCGGTCCGCGGGCGGGCCACCGTGAAGTTCACGGGGATATCGCGATCGCGCGTGACCACCTGGAGACTGACGGTCGACGGCGTGCCCGCGACCCGCAACGCCCAGGCCTATCCACGCGGGATCACATTCGACACCCGCCGCCTGCCCGACGGCTGGCACGCCCTCCGCGTCGAGGCGCGCGACTTCCCCGGCAACGTGGGCGCGCTCGACTGGTCGATCCGGGTCGACAACACCCCGCCCGCGCTCGTGGTGCGTTCCGTGGTCGTGGGCCGGCCCGGCGGTCCGGCCGCCGGCCGCGCGAAGCGTCCGCGCCCGGTCCGCCTGCTGATGACCGCCTCCGATCCCGCGACGACCGCCCGCCTCCCCGTCGTGCTCGGCGTCACCCGGCGGGGCTCGGCCCCGGGCAGGGCCCGGTCGCTCCTGCTGCCGTCGGGTGCGGAGCGGTCGGTCTCCGTGGGCCGTCTCGGCCGGGGTCGCTACGTCGCGCGCATCGAGGTCACCGATCGCGCCGGAAACACCACAACCCGGTTTCGCGATTTCCTTGTCCGCTAAACTGGACATCCGCTCGCGCCATCACGCACAATGCTCGATGCCGTTTCGCGCGCGAGTCAGAGGCGGCTCGGAACATTCGACCCCGGGAGAAGACATGCCCCTTGAGCAGAGCCTGAAGAGCGCCTTGCGTGACAAGGTGTCCACCGCGAACAAGAGCAACGTCGAGGCCGTCACGGAGGAGGTCAGCGCCGTGCTCGCGACGCTTCCCGCCGACGACAAGGACCACGCGCGGGTCCAGGGATGGCTCGAGGACCTCGCCACCGTCAGGGGCGGAGGCGTTCCCGGGAAGTTCTGATCGACGGTGACGGCGACCCGGCCGCTGGGGCGCGGGTCGCCGTCACCCGTCCGGGGCCACCTGCGCGCGCGTCCGCGTCGCGTCAGCGGCGCCTCGGGGCCTGGAGGAGCCGCTGCAGCCGGCGCGTCTCGGCGAGTGCGTTGACCGGCCGGCGGTCCGGAGGACCGGTGCGGCCGCGCTGCATCCGGCCCTCGCGTCCCTCGCGCGCCTCGACCCAGCGCTCGTAGGCCGAGATCAGGTCGAGCACGTTCTCGATCAGGTCGATGCCGGCGCCGCCGCCCGGGTAGGGCTCTCCGTCGAGGAGCAGCGTCCGCGACTGGGCCAGCCAGGCGAGCTCGCCGGAGCCGGGGCGGGCCGCGCGGACCCCGCCGGCCGACACGCGAACGGCGAGGCCGTGCCATTCGCGCTTGAGCACGCCCGGCTCGACCGCGGGGCGGAAGCCGAAGGCGCGCATCCGCCGCCGCTCGTCGGGGGAGTTCCACTGCCGGTGCGTGGCCTCCAGGAGGCCGCGCAGGCGCTCGGCCATGCCGCCGTCGTCGGGGATGCCGTCCGCGTACGCGGGGAGAGGAGTGGCGGCCATCGGGCCAGTATGCATCACATCCGCCCCGGAGGCGGGCGGATGCCCGGAGGGGGGTGCTAGGATCGTCGGCCTTGGCCGATGGGTTCTATTGACGGCGGCTGCAGTCATCACGCAGCCCCCTCTGGCCGCTCGCCGGAACGCGGGCCGTGCCATTGATCCCGCATACCCATCGGTGCTAACGTTCGCCGTTGCGCCCGAGTCGGCCTGCCGACTCTCCGCCGTCCCCCGCCCGCTCTCGTCAGGAGGCCTCGCGACTTGAGCACCCGCCCCGCTGCCCGCGTTCGCCACAACTTCTCCAAGCTGGAGAAGGTCCTCGAGGTTCCCAACCTCATCGACATCCAGCGCTCCTCGTTCGAGTGGTTCATCAACGAGGGCCTTCGAGAGACGATCGACGACATCTCTCCGATCGAAGACTTCACGGGCACTCTCGCCGTGCAGTTCGGCAAGTACACGCTGGGTGGCTGGGAGCCCGGCATGCCGTTCGACCACATCCAGCCGAACGACTCCATCAAGGACTGCCGCGAGAAGGACATCACCTACGCGGCCCCGCTCACGATGGAGGTCGCGTTCATCAACCGGGAGACCGGTGAGATCCGCGAGCAGAAGGTCTTCATGGGCGACCTGCCCCTGATGACCGAGTGGGGCACCTACATCATCAACGGCACCGAGCGCGTCGTCGTGACGCAGCTCGTCCGCTCGCCGGGCGCCTACGTGATGGAGCCCAAGGACCGCGAGAAGCAGGTCTTCATCGCCAACCTGATGCCGTCACGCGGCTCGTGGGTGGAGCTGGAGATCGACAAGAAGGGCCTCGTCCACGTCCGGATCGACCGCAAGCGCAAGCTGCCGGTGACGACCCTCCTGTTCGCGCTGGGCTACACGCGCGACGACGTGGCGAACCTCTTCCGGCACCCGGACGACCCGGACCGGGTGAACCCCTTCATCCAGGCGACGCTCGACAAGGACGCTACCGAGGGCAACCCCCAGACCGGCGACCGCAACAGCCTCAAGGAGGTCTACGCGATCGCGGACGAGATCCACGCGCTCGCGAAGGACCTGGACGACAAGGGCGCCGAGGAGCGCGCCGCCGTCGAGGCCGAGATCGAGAAGCTCGAGAAGAAGCTCGACGCGCGGTCGGGCGACATCATGCAGCACGCCCTCATCGAGGTCTTCAAGAAGCAGCGCCCGGGCGAGCCGCCCACGGTCGACAACTCGCGCGCGCTCGTGCGCTCGCTGTTCTTCGACCCCAAGCGCTACGACCTCACCAAGGTCGGCCGCTACAAGCTGGACGCGCGTCTGGGCCTGAGCCTCGGCTCCAGCGTCCGCACGCTCACCAACCCGCGGTTCACCGCCCGCGTCTCGGGAGGGACCGACGACCTCGTCGAGCTCATCCGGCGCCTCGTGGCCCTGCCGATCAAGATCGGCCTGCCCGAGGAGTCGAAGGACTTCGCCGCCGACTCGGCGGCGACCCCGCGCGACGAGATCGTGGGCGACCTCGACGAGTACGAGCACTTCGGCAACCGCCGTCTGCGGACGGTCGGCGAGCTGATCCAGGAGGCCTTCCGCATCGGCCTCTACCGGATGGAGCGCGTCGTCCGCGAGCGGATGAGCACCGAGGACGTGGACACCATCACGCCTCAGACGATCATCAACATCCGACCGGTCGTCGCGGCGCTCAAGGAGTTCTTCGGCTCGTCGCAGCTGTCGCAGTTCATGGACCAGACCAACTCGCTGGCCGGGCTCACGCACCGCCGCCGGCTCTCGGCCCTCGGCGCGGGCGGGCTCACCCGTGAGCGCGCGCCCATCGAGGTCCGCGACGTCCACCAGACCCACTACGGGCGCATGTGCCCGATCGAGACCCCGGAGGGCCCGAACATCGGCCTGATCGGCTCGCTCGGCAGCTTCGCGACGCTCAACGAGTTCGGGTTCATCCAGACGCCGTACCGCAGGGTCAAGAACGGCGTCGTGACGTCCGAGGTCGAGCGCCTCGACGCCACGCAGGAGGAGCACAAGACGATCGCCCAGGCGAACGCGGACATCGACCCGAAGGGCAACAAGCTCGTCGGGCCGGTCCTGTGCCGCAAGGGGGGCGAGCCGATCCTCGCCGACCCGGCGGACGTCGAGTACATGGACGTCTCCCCGCAGCAGATCGTGTCGGTGGCGACCGCGCTCATCCCGTTCCTCGAGCACAACGACGCCAACCGCGCGCTGATGGGCGCCAACATGCAGCGCCAGGCCGTCCCGCTCATGATCACCGAGGCCCCGCTCGTGGGCACCGGCATCGAGCGGCGCGCCGCCGTGGACACGGGCGACGTCGTGGTCAGCCGCACCGAGGGCACGGTCGCCACGGTCGACGCCGACCACGTGATCATCGAGGACCCCCAGGGCGAGCTGGAGCACTACGAGCTCCACAAGTTCACCCGCTCGAACCAGGGCACCCTGATCCACCAGAAGCCCATCGTGCGCAAGGGCCAGCCCATCGAGAAGGGCGAGGTGCTCGCCGACGGCAGCTCCACCGACAACGGCGAGCTGGCCCTGGGCAGCAACATGCTGGTCGCCTTCATGTCCTGGGAGGGCTACAACTTCGAGGACGCGATCATCATCTCGGAGCGGCTGGTGAAGGACGACCTGCTCTCCTCGATCCACATCGAGGAGTACGAGGTCGATGCCCGCGCCACCAAGCTCGGTGCCGAGGAGATCACCCGCGACATCCCGAACCGCTCGGAGGAGTCCCTCAAGGACCTAGACGAGCGCGGCATCGTGCGCATCGGCGCCGAGGTGATGTCGGGCGACCTGCTCGTCGGGAAGGTCACGCCGAAGGGCGAGACCGAGCTGACCGCCGAGGAGAAGCTGATCCGCGCCATCTTCAAGGAGAAGGCCGGCGAGGTCCGCGACACCTCTCTCAAGGTCCCGCACGGCGAGGGCGGCAAGGTCATCGACGTGAAGGTCTTCGACCGCGAGAACGGCGACGACCTGTCGCCGGGCGTCAACCAGCTCGTCCGCGTCTTCGTCGCCAAGCGGCGCAAGATCGCCGAGGGCGACAAGCTGGCCGGCCGCCACAAGATCGTCCCCGAGGAGGACATGCCGTTCCTCGAGGACGGCACGCCGATCGACATGATCCTCAACCCGCTGGGCGTGCCGTCGCGCATGAACATCGGGCAGATCCTCGAGACGCACCTCGGCTGGGCCGCCGCCCGCGGATGGGTGGACGGCGCGTACGAGGCCGGCGGCATCAACGGCCACGAGCCGCCGACGCGGACCTTCGTCGCCACGCCGGTGTTCGACGGCGCGACGGTCGAGGACGTGGACCGCGTGCTCAAGGACTGGTCGGCGAGCCACGGCGACAACCCGATCCAGCTCGGCGTGGACACCACCGACCGCGTGGGCCGTCAGGCCTCGGGCCGCATGAAGCTCTACAACGGCCGCACCGGTGAGCCCTACGAGGGCAAGGTCACCGTGGGCTACATGTACATGCTGAAGCTGCTCCACCTGGTGGACGACAAGATCCACGCCCGCTCCACCGGCCCCTACTCGCTCGTCACCCAGCAGCCGCTGGGAGGCAAGGCGCAGTTCGGCGGCCAGCGCTTCGGTGAGATGGAGGTGTGGGCGCTCGAGGCGTACGGAGCCGCCTACACGCTCCAGGAGATGCTCACCATCAAGAGCGACGACACGGTCGGCCGCGTGAAGGCCTACGAGGCGATCGTGAAGGGCGAGAACATCCAGGAGCCGTCGATCCCGGAGAGCTTCAAGGTGCTGCTGAAGGAGATGCAGAGCCTCGGACTCGACGTGAAGGTGCAGGGCGAGGCCGGGCCCGAGTTCCTGGCCCGCGACGAGGACGACGACCTGCTGCGTGCCGCCGAGGAGCTCGGCATCGACCTCTCGGGCGGGCTCGGCGCCACCCGCGAGGAGGACGGACCGGAGGGCGAGGGGGCCGAGGCGGCAGCGCCGGACGAGGCCGAGGTCGTGGCGTCGTCGGCGGAGCCGGCCGGCTCCGACGCGACGGAGGGGTAAGGGGGCCCGGCGCCCCGCGGCGGTCGGCCCTCCGGGGCCGCACGCCGCGGGTCGTCGTGACGACGGGCGGAGTTTTCCGCGGGGGCGGTGCGCTGCAGCGGCGCGCCCACCCGCACTCGAGAAAGGCGCGGCACATTGATCGACATCAACAATTTCGACTCCATCTCCATCGGTCTGGCCTCCTCCAAGCAGATCCGGCAGTGGAGCTCGGGCGAGGTGACCAAGCCCGAGACCATCAACTACCGCACGCTGAAGCCCGAGAAGGACGGCCTCTTCTGCGAGAAGATCTTCGGTCCGACCAAGGACTGGGAGTGCTACTGCGGTAAGTACAAGCGCGTCCGCTACAAGGGCATCATCTGCGAGCGCTGCGGCGTCGAGGTGACGCGGGCGAAGGTCCGCCGCGAGCGCATGGGCCACATCGACCTGGCCGCGCCCGTCAGCCACATCTGGTTCTTCAAGGGCGTCCCGAGCCGCATCGGCTACATGCTGGACATCGCCCCCAAGGAGCTGGAGAAGGTCCTCTACTTCGCCGCCTCGATCGTGACCGAGGTCGACGAGGAGGGCCGTGCCGGCGAGCTGGACCGCCTCCAGGACGAGGTCAACGCCGCCATCGAGCAGTTCGGCGTCGACAAGGAGGAGCGCCTGCTCGAGCTGAGCGAGCGCCTCGACCGCCGGGTGGAGTGGCTGCGCGAGGGCGAGGCCCCGGGCCTCACCGACGAGGACGAGTACTGGATCGACGACCTCAAGCGCGACCGCACCAACGAGGACCCCGAGGCGCGCCGCGAGCTGACCGACGCCGACCGCAAGCAGGCCGAGTCGGACCTGCGCAAGGAGACCGACGTCGCGCTCAAGGACATCGAGCGCTACACGGAGGAGGCGATCGACCGCCTCACCCGCGCCTGGCTCACCTTCAAGGACCTCAAGCCGCGTCAGATCGAGTCGGACGAGCAGCTGTTCCGCGAGATGCGCGAGCGGTTCGGCTCGCCGTACGGCTTCGCCGACCTCTTCAAGGGCGGCATGGGCGCGGCGGCGATCCGCGAGCTGCTCAGCCAGATCGACCTCGACGCCGAGGCCGAGTCGCTGCGCGAGACCATCCAGACCTCCAAGGGCCAGCGCCAGGCGCGCGCCCTGAAGCGCCTGAAGGTGGCCTCCGCGTTCCGCCGCAGCACCAACCGCCCCGAGTGGATGGTGCTCGAGGCCGTCCCGGTCATCCCGCCGGAGCTGCGCCCGATGGTGCAGCTCGACGGTGGCCGCTTCGCCACCAGCGACCTCAACGACCTCTACCGCCGCGTCATCAACCGCAACAACCGCCTCAAGCGGCTCCTCGACCTCGGCGCGCCCGAGATCATCGTGAACAACGAGAAGCGGATGCTGCAGGAGGCGGTCGACGCGCTGTTCGACAACGGCCGCCGCGGACGCGCCGTCACCGGCCCGGGCAACCGGCCGCTGAAGTCGCTCTCGGACATGCTCAAGGGCAAGCAGGGCCGCTTCCGTCAGAACCTTCTCGGCAAGCGCGTGGACTACTCGGGCCGCTCGGTCATCGTGGCCGGCCCGGAGCTGCGCCTGCACCAGTGCGGTCTGCCGAAGCTCATGGCCCTCGAGCTCTTCAAGCCGTTCATCATGAGCCGGCTCGTCGAGCGCAAGCAGGTCCAGAACATCAAGGCGGCCAAGAAGCTGGTCGACGCGATGGTGCCCGAGGTGTGGGACGTGCTGGAGGAGGTCATCGGGGAGCACCCGGTGCTGCTCAACCGCGCGCCGACCCTGCACCGCCTCGGCATCCAGGCGTTCGAGCCCGTGCTGGTCGAGGGCAAGGCCATCCAGATCCACCCGCTCGTCTGCACGGCGTTCAACGCCGACTTCGACGGCGACCAGATGGCCGTGCACCTCCCCCTGTCGGTGGAGGCGCAGTCCGAGGCCCGCATCCTGATGCTGTCGGCCAACAACATCCTGTCGCCGGCGAACGGGCGCCCGATCACGGTGCCCTCGCAGGAGATGATCCTCGGCCTCTACTACCTGACCCACGGTCCGGTGCTCGACATCCGCAAGAAGGGTGACGAGGGCGAGGGCTTCGAGCGCGAGCTGACCGACCTCTGGAACCCCGAGAGCCGCAAGTGGGAGCTCCCGAAGGGCCACGAGGGCAAGTCCGACGGCATGGACTGGTCGACCAAGCCCTTCGACGTGCTCAAGCTGACGCCCCCGAAGGCCTTCCGCACCCCGGACAACGTCATCGCCGCGCTCGAGCAGCGTGCGGTCGCGATCCACGACATCATCGAGCTGCGCCACTCCGAGGACGGCTCGCGCCGCATCACCACCCCCGGCCGGGTCGTCTTCAACCACGAGGTCCGCGAGGCCCTCGAGTACGTGGTCGGCCCCGAGGAGCTCGTCACGGTTCCGTTCCCCGAGCTTCACAAGACCCTCACCAAGCGCCAGACCGCCGACTTCATCGAGGACCTCGTGAACCTGTACGGGGCCACCGCGGTGTCGATGGTGCTCGACGCGTTCAAGGAGCTCGGGTTCCGCCACGCGACCGACTCGGGTCTCACGGTGTCCAAGAACGACATCGTCGTGCCGCCCACCAAGGACGAGATCATCGCGAAGTACGACGCGAAGGTGGACGAGGTCGAGGGCTTCTTCGGGCTCGGCGAGATGAGCCCCGAGGAGCGCCACGAGGAGGTCATCAAGCTCTGGGAGCAGGCCACCGACGAGGTCGCCGAGGCGATGCAGCGGCACCTCTACCGGATGAACCCGATCTACATGATGGCCCACAGCGGCGCGCGTGGCTCCTTCAAGCAGATCCGCCAGCTCGCCGGTATGCGTGGCTGCATGAACAACCCGAAGGGCGAGACGATCGAGCGCCCGATCAAGAGCAACTTCTTCGAGGGGCTCTCGGTGCTCGAGTACTTCATCTCCACCCACGGCGCCCGTAAGGGCCTCGCCGACACCGCCCTGAAGACGGCCGACTCCGGGTACCTCACCCGGCGCCTGGTGGACGTCTCCCAGGACGTCATCGTCCGCGAGCTCGACTGCGGCACCGACGT
>LNEQ01000044.1 GCA_001464995.1 Actinobacteria bacterium Ga0077541 | reverse complement strand
CGCTGCTACGGCCGCAACCCCGCCTCGGGCAAGCTGACCGAGCCCGGCGACGCGGTGGGCATCATCGCGGCGCAGTCGATCGGCGAGCCGGGCACCCAGCTCACCATGCGCACGTTCCACACCGGCGGTGTGGCCGGCGCCGACATCACCCACGGCCTCCCGCGCGTCGTCGAGCTCTTCGAGGCGCGCAAGCCGAAGGCCCAGGCGCACATCGCGCCGGTGGACGGATGGATCCGGATCACCGACGACGAGACGCGCCCGGGATCGGCCCACCTCACGGTGGTCGAGCCCGAGTACGTCGAGATGGAGGACGCGGGCACGGGCGCGACCAGGACGCCGGTGCGCGAGCACCCGTTCCCGGTCATGCGCCGCACCCAGATCACCGTCAGCGACGGCCAGTGGGTCGAGGCCGGCGATCTCCTGTCGAGCGGCTCGGCCTTCCCGGCCGACATCCTCGGCTCCAAGCCGGGCGTCTCGATCGGCGTGCAGGGCAGGATCACGGCCGTCAAGGACGAGGGCAAGGGCTGGCTGCGGGTGGACGTCGAGACCGAGGCGGGCATCTCGCCGCGGTGGCTGCGCCTCCCGGCCGACCGCCCGCGCCCGGTCATCGAGAAGGGCATGCAGGTCACGACGGGCCAGCGCTTCTACACCCAGGAGGGCACCCGCGACCGCTCCACCAAGACCGAGCTCTACCTCGTGAGCGAGGTGCAGAACGTGTACCGCTCGCAGGGCGTGGACATCAACGACAAGCACATCGAGCTGATCGTGCGTCAGATGCTGCGCAAGGTCCGCGTGGACGATCCGGGCGGCACGCACTTCCTGCACGGCCAGATGGTCGACAAGCCGGTGCTCTACCGGGAGAACACCCGGGCCTCCGAGCGCATCAGGGAGCAGCTGCTCGAGAAGCGCGAGAGCGGCGAGTTCACCGGCGAGGACAGCGAGATCACCCGCGCGGTCGGAGGGGTGCAGGCGGTCGTCGAGCCGCTCATCCTCGGCATCACGAAGGCCTCGCTGGCCACCGAGTCGTTCCTGTCGGCGGCCTCCTTCCAGGAGACCACGAAGGTCCTCACCGACGCCGCGCTCGAGGGCAAGGTCGACCGCCTGCGCGGTCTCAAGGAGAACGTGATCATCGGGAAGCTCATCCCGGCGGCCACCGGCCTCAAGCGCTACCGGCAGCTCGAGATCGAGGCGGTCCGGCGCGCGCCGGCCCTGCT